>JAZDDC010000291.1:0-6289 GCA_036679565.1 Gemmatimonadota bacterium | reverse complement strand
GGCTCATCTGGACCTTTGTGGTTCAGCCACGAATCTCCCCTCAGACGGTGCGTGCCGTTCGGCGATAGCCTGAGGACAAACGGCTCACGCGGACCGTTGCCGCCAGCGGCCCAAGTTGGCCGAGACACATCACAACCAACATCCTTCGCACGAGATTCCTGAGGGTGTAGCGCGTTTACGCCACCCCCGTGGCACGCTGCCAACACAAAAACGCCCAGTCCGCGATCGGTTCACCGGTGTTGCCCGCCCGGGTCACCGGCCCCCCCGATTATCCGCCGAATAGATTCGCATGGTTTTGAATCAAATCAATTTGGTCTGTTCCTTGCTAAATCTGCTTACACCCAGTGGGATAGTTCCCGCGAGCGCCTCCCCGGTCATCAGATTGACCAATCCGGCGCCTGACGCCATTGGGTCGGCTGTGTCGGGAAAACAACACCATCTGCCGATAATGGGACGTTCAACCATATACCGCTGGTCGGTCCAGCTCGAATTAGGAGAAGAGTGATGGCGTCATTCCTCAAAACCCTGCGGCGAAACGGTGTCGATGAAGACGACGGCGCTGATGCCCGCAACTTGCTAACCCATCTTGAAGAGCAGCGAGACTCACTCGAGGACCTCGTGACTCGGGCAAGTGGCTCCGCCGAAACACTCGAGGGTTTAACCAAACCCATCTCCGAGGCACGGGAAACCGTGTCCTCGTTGGACGAGCGAATGGCATCACTTGAGCGGCAAATGAAGGCTGTTGAGACGTTGGTTCCCCAGTTCCAAACCGCACAGAACTCAGCGGAAGAAATCAACAAAACCCAACGCCGGCTCGAGACCCAGTTGACGAATTCGGGCAACGACGTTGAACGCATCAAACAGCAGCTCGAATCACTCAATCACACAGTTGAAACGGCTATCTGCCTCAAAGACGACCTTACGCAATTCGTGGAACTCGAAGCCCCCTTCAAAGCTCTCCGCAGTGATGCTGAGGACCTGAACGGGCAATTGAATGAAATTACCAGTTCGTTGGGCCGTGTACGGCAACAGCACGACGACGTCATGCGCTCCACCAAACTGGCATCGTCGCGGCTTGAGTCATTCGAGAACGCCTGTCAGTCCGGAACCCGGAATATTGAACAAGCCGAAACCCGGGTCGTGGCAATGGAACAGACGATGGAGGGCATCGCCTCCGTCGCTTCGGAGATCACCAACACCAACCATCAATTGCGGACACTCAAGGCACTTTCCGACCAGGTCATGCAAAAAGCCACGAATCTGGAACAACAGCGCGATATGATCGAGAAGCTGTCGCGGGAAGCCGGCCATCTCGACGAGTTGTCACAGAAAGTTACGCTTGGTCTTCGCCAACAGGAGGAGCAGGCTAACTCGCTGGAAGAACTCACCACCGGCATCTCCGACCTCCGTGGTTTACACGATCGGGTTCTGGCACGGTCCGATGAGATCTCAACACGCCAAAAGGCCATCGACGAGAGCGAAAAAACCGCAAGACAGCAGTACGCCGACTTGCAGTTGCAACTGCAGAAAGGCATCGAACGTTTCGAGCTGGAGAGCCATGGTGTTGAATCGGTCAGCCAACGCATCGAGGACCTACGTGCGTCACTGCGCTCATGCGAGGAACGCGCCGGGTCGTTAGAAGAAACCGGTCTCGCGATGACCGAACTCACCGCCAAGGCCGACAACCTGTCGGGTCATGTCAACGCGTTGCTCGGACAGATCTCCGATCTCGAGGAGCATGGAGATCGGGTTCGCACCATTCGCGGTGACGTCGATTCCTTATCCAGTACCATGGATGCGGCCAAGGCCGGTGTTGATCGGATCGAAGCTGCCAAACCGTCGGTGGATGCGGCGATACAGGACTTGGGATCGCTCAGCCGCAATCACGAGGCCATCAAAGACACGCTGGATCAGATGCGGGTCGCACATGCGGAGATGACTCGCATGCGCGAAAGTCAGGGCGACACAGAAGGTTGGCTCCGCAACGTGCAAGAGACGGTGACGCAAATGAAGGAGCAGGTACGTCACCTTACTTCGATGCAACCGGCCATCGATACCGCGCAGCAGGAAGCCGCGAAGGCGAAGGATGCTATCGATTCCATCGAAGCGCGTCGCCAGGCATTGGACGAGATGCAGAGCCGCTTGAACGACCTTTCGGAACTCGGAGAACAGCTGGACGACCGCAGCAAGGAGCTGCGTGGTCGTATCGAGTCGACAGAGGGTCGGTTTGTTTCGGTATCGCAGAAAGCCGACGAAGTGGAGCGGATCAACAGCACGTTGGCAACTGTGTCGAGCGCTGTTGAGGACGCAGAGGCTCGTCTGGCCGAGACGGATCAGTCCCTGGCCAGTATCGAAGGCCGGTCGAAGAATCTCGAAGGTCTGTCCGACCGCACGCGGATGTTGGCACAGGAAATCGATCAGCGCCAAACAGCCTTGGAGCGAGCCTCCGAACATCTCGAGCGAGCGTCAACACTTCGTCAGGAAGCTGCAGACGTTACGCAGCAGCTGGAAGAAAAGGCAAAAACTCTCACGGCATCCCTGCAAAAAGCCGAATCGCGCGCCGAGCGATTGGACGAGTTGTCAGAAAAGCTGGACGATCGCTCGAGCCATCTCCGCTTCGTTGAGAAGCGCATGGGTCAGTTCGAAGAGCAGCTTGGTAAATGGGAGCTAGCCGAACTCGAATTGGGCCGAGCACTCGACCAGGTGTTGGCACGCCAGGGCACTGTGGACGCCATGCAGGCCGACATCAGACATATGTTCGACCTGGCTGAACGCACCGTCCAGGATGTACGCAGCATCGCATCCGCCCAGAAAGAGATCGAGGCATCACGCTCTTCGCTGGACGAAGTGCTACGCCGCATCAAGGAGTCCGACACCGCGTTGGCGGATCTGGACCTCCGGCATCGACAGATCGAGCAGGCAGAGAATCGCCTAGCGCGGGCCGAGGCCGTGTTGATCGACATTCAGTCAAGCCTCGAGACATTGCAAAGTCAGAAGGCGGTCGTCGATCACGTGGTCGAGAAGGCGGGTTCACTCACCTTCCAATCGAAGCAGGCCGAGGTGCTTATCGAACGCTTGCGCGAGGAGCGGGAGTTAACAGCACGAGTCCGATCCGCCGTCGAGGAAACGCGGCGAGAAGACGACGGAGCCGCGACAGCAGCGCCGAGCCAAGCAAAGGCGAGCTGAACCAGGGCGGTAGGACGGTAAGGCGGTAGGGCGGTAGCACACCGCCCTGCCGCCTTTTCGTTTTCCCTACCGCCGTACCGTCCTTCCGCCTTCCGCCCGCCCTCTAGAATCCCGGCGTGAAACTGAACTGCCAGTACCAACCCTTGTCCGGCCGTTGGAAGGGCCGTACGTAGTCCACTTCGGCAATCAAGAGGTTGAAGACATTGAACCGTAATCCCGCCCCTGCGCTGAAAACGGGATCGCGTGTTCCACCGGAGAATGAGGGTTGGTTCTCCCTCTCCCAGGCGAGCCCTGCATCACCAAACACAACACCTTCGATAGGTATGGCGCCAAACAACGCCCGGCCGAGCCCAAGAGTTTCCAACAAGGGGAACCTGACTTCCAGGTTTGCCAGCGCAATCCGCGATCCGAAGAGTTGGCCCTGGACGGGACAGCCAATCGCCGGTCCAGTTCCACCTGAGGCGGCGCACTCCTGGGCCGTGAAGGAGTTGAAGTCGTACCCTCGTACCAATCCTTGCGTCCCCACGTAAAGGTCAGACAAAAATGGCGCTTCCGCATCCGGACCGTATCGACCGATGTGTGTGAATCGAAAGGCCACAGTGAAAGGGCGAACTGGCATGACGTATTTGCGGAAATCGGCGGTGGCCGTCGCGAACGTCAAATCACCGACACTAGGAGCGACCTCGAGACGATACCGTTGCCCTAGGACTGGGCTTGTAAAACCTGAAACGTTCGTGGATCAGTAAAACAGGCATCGAGATTTTGCCTCGTGTCATCGAGCAACGCACCGTTGAGGTCGCTTGTCCGGGTCCGCAGTTCATTTGAGAAGCCGAAGTTCTGAAGGCCGAGACTAAATTCCACTCTCCGAACTCGACTGAACGGATAAGAGACGATGCCGGTCAGCTGACGGTTGTACTGCCTAATGATCTGCCTTTGTTCAATGAACACCGTATTTCCGTTTTCGTCGGATGCCAAACCAGCCGCCGATGCACCGGTGGTGATTGGCGTTTGGCCTGCAACCAGCCCCCAATTCCAACGGCTCCGGCGGTTGGTGTACCCAATCAGCGCACCGATATCCTTGACGCCTCCGTTGATTTGGAAAGCCGTCGCCACATTGTGACTGCCCAACATGTCGCTCCAGAACGCAGACAAACCCGCTCCGACGTACGTGCCATAGTCATCTATTGAAAACGCAAATTGCGGCTGCGAGAAGAAGTCCAAGGACAGACTCGGCGAGTATTCCTCGGACCCGAATGTGTTCACATCCACCAGGCCGTTACTCGCATCGGCAAGATATGCTTGAACAAACCCCACATCACGATCACCGGGTGGCAAAACCCCTGCGTTCCCGTCGGACGTAATATTTATGATCGCCGTGGGCGACTCGGAGGCAACGGCCATCGGAACCGTCGCCAGGAACTGTCCCTCTAGACGCTGCGAATCGTCGATTCGATAAATCTTGTACTCGCCTCCCTCGAATGCCGTAAACACAAGCCGCTCAGCGTTCGACGCATGGGAGATGGCCGGACTGATGTCGGTAATACCAGAAACTCCCGTAAACACATTCGTAACCTGGGACAAACGTCCGGTCTCTACACCCAACCGATAGACATTGCTAACACCATTTTGATCGGCGACGAAATAAAGGCCGGATCCGTCGGACGACCATTGCGGATTGATGTGCTTTGCATCCGGAAAACTCGGAAGCGACACTATCGTCTTAGTTTCCGTATTCCACGTAGCAAGCCGATAGTTCCCGAATTGATAATTCGCGGTGTTCGACGAAAATCGATCGGTCACAAACGCTACTAATTTGCCATTCGGTGACCACGAAGGTTGCAAGTCGGCATACACATCGTCGGTCAACCGAATGACGCTGTCCAAATCAAAGTCGTACAGAAACAGATCGGACAGTCCACCCACGTTGGCAGAGAACATGATTTGACTTCCATCAGGCGACCACGTGGGGTTCAGAACCTCACCAACATCTTCCACCGGTATTTCCCGTATGACTTCGGTACGATCGGTGTCCATTATTGAAAGCGTAGCTCTACCGCCTACGGTAGCACCGAACACGAATAGCTTGTTATCGGGCGCCCACGCTCCGGCTGAGTAGATGAACTGCAGACTTTCGTAGTGCGGATCGACAGATGTCTTGACCAACTTCTTTTTCACTTCGCCCGTCTCGGCGTCTGCCAAAAACATCTCAATCGCAACTCCATCTTTCTCTGACAGAAACACCACCTTGGTTCCGTCGGGACTGAGAACCGGAGCGAGATTTATCTTTCCACCATTGTCGTCCGTGAGTAACGTGGTTCCGTAGCTACCGGGCGCCTTCGTGTCTTCTCCGGCCGACGCATACGAAAAGCGGATAGACTCGTGCCAATCCGAGATCAACGAGTCCATTGGAATCCGCAACACCGTTTCAAACGCAACCTCTGCCGTTCCACGACGCCCGGCAGCATTCAAGATCCGTCCAACCGCTTCGTCACCAAACCGACCCGCCACGTACGCCCACAGGGCCTGACCAAACCTATAGGGGAAGTACTCGGGGTCGTACAGCTGTCGCACACTGGGGAGCCTGTCGTTCTCCAACGCATCGCGGATCCACATTGTCGTGTGGGGGTCGTTTGCCCCAACCGAAAGATACTCCGCCATGCCTTCGATGAACCAAAGCGGAAGGCGTAGCGCGGTGGGAATGTTGGTTTCCGTCACCGTTTTTCCTTGGCCTGTCATGTCGAACTGAAACGCATGAACCAATTCGTGGCCGAGTACGTGGTCGGTCTCCGCCAGCGGTCCGGCAAACGGCAACACGATGCGCCGCTTGAAAAGCTCCGTGGCGCCACCGGTGCCCTCGCTTGGTGTGGATCCAAGCGCGTTTGTCTGCTGAAAGTTTGCGTGGTTGGCGTAGTAGATAACAGCTTGCCGCCCGCGCAGCTGATGATTCAACAACTGCGATAGTCGATCGTACCATCGCTCGGCCATCACACCGGCCAACCGCGCTGCTTCGGCTTCGCTCTCGTAGTAATGGATGTCGAAGTGTTCCGTTTCGAGGACTTGAAAGTCAAAGTCTTCGTACTGCACACGGTTGCGTCCGAAGTAT
>JAZDDC010000290.1:0-4719 GCA_036679565.1 Gemmatimonadota bacterium | reverse complement strand
TTTGCCGAGCAACTAGTGATGAACTACCGCCGACCACGCATACCAGCGTCAAACAAGTTGGCAGAAATTTCGTGACATTGTTTCGCATTGTGTTTACTCGTGTCGGAGGCACACGACGGGATCTTGCTTCGCTGCGCGCTGCGCCGGCATGATGCCGAACGCAATGCCGACGGCGAACGATACACCGAAGGCGACGGCGATCGAAGCATACGACACCACCGTGGTAATACCGGCAGCGCGTTCAATACCGATGCTCAATAGAACACCCACGATTACTCCACTCGTGCCGCCGGCCACGCTGATCAGGACCGCTTCGCTCAGAAATTGGAAGAGAATCTCAAGTTGGGTGGCGCCCACGGCTCGTCGAATACCGATCTCACGAATACGTTCGAGCACAGATGCGAGCATGATGTTCATGATGCCAATGCCACCGACGACCAAAGAAATTGACGCGATCGCACCAAGCACCACGTTAAAGATCGCCTTTGTCCGTTGTTCTTGCTGCAGCAATAATTCCGGCACCGTAATCTCAAAATCGACGACGTTGTTGTGACGTCGTTCGAGCAGCCGCTGCACGAGATCTGCAACACCCGGCACAAACTTAGTGTCGGTCACTCGCACGATGATGCGATCAAGCTGGTTCAGGTTCGTGCGTTCCCGCCGTTGTTCGTCGGTTTCCGAATCATTGTCATTACCCGGAAACCGATTTGGCCGCGAGGCAAGCTCGATATCTCGCCCCGTCAGAAGGGCGCGATTGCGAAATCGCAACAACATGGTCGGCGCGGGTACGTACGTGTCCATGTCCGTATCCCTTATGCCTAGTCTCCGGGTGGCATCTTCGGTCACCTGGCGACTTTCGAGGACCCCAATCACCGTTACCCAAACACTCCCGACCTTCAGTGGCTTACCAATCGGATCCTCGGTTGTAAAAAATCGCGTCCGCAAACCGTGTCCGATGATTGCGACAGGAAGACCGCGTTCAATCTGAACCGGCGAGAACCAGGCCCCACTTGCCAACGACAGATTTGTCAGGCGAAAATAGCTCGAATCAACACCAACCACTTTCCCCGAGCGTCGTAACCCCTCTCGTGTAATGTCGGTATCGACTACTATCTCGGCGCTCGCCATCTCGACAGCCGGAATGATCTGTAAGATTGCTTTCGCGTCACCGTAGGTAAGACCTGGAGAAAATCTTTTGATTTCTTTGCGTGGTTCCTCGCCCATCTGCTCTTCAGATTGCTCAACTAGAGGCGCCACCACCACATTGCGCGAACCGAGCAATTCGAGTTGCGCTAAGATCTCCTGCTCCGCACCGTTGCCTACTGCGAGCATGGCAATAACGGAGGCAACGCCGAAAAGAATTCCCAGGGATGTTAAAAGCGCACGGAATCGATTGTGCTGAACCGCATCAAACGCCTGTTTCAGGCTGAACAGCACGTGACCGCGAAACTGTTTTGCGAAATTCGTGAGACCTTCTTTGGTGCTCGTCACGGATCAACGATTTGCGTCGGGCGTTGTCTCCAATTCCACAGATTGTGCGGTGTCCCCCCCCGCCACGGGTGCTCCGATCGGTGAATCCGCCAAGCGACGCAACGTAAGGTCGTCACGGTTGCTTGGGAGCGTGAGCAGGATACGATCATCCTCAGCCAGGCCATCGACAATGATGACCTCGTTTTCGCCCATGGCGCCCGTGACGACTTCCTGTTTCGAAACAGAACTTCCGTCCTGTTTGAACACGTAGGGAATGCCATCCTCACTATTCAGCGCTTCGATGGGAATGAACAGCACATCGTCCTCGAGCAGCGTTTCGATCGCGTTCCCGGTTGTCATCCCCGGCCGAAGGGTTGTATCGGCCTCAGTCACAACGACGTGAACCTCAAAGACTTTAGCATCGGTGTTTGGCCGTTGCTCGCCAACATTCGCCACACTTGTCACCGTGCCGGTGAGGCGTTTTGATGGGTCAGAGTCGAGCGTGATCTGGACAGGCTGTCCAACTGCGACTTTACGAATGTCAATCTCATTCACATACGTGACCGACTCCATCTTCGTCAGGTCCGGAAGGGTAGCCACCGTCGGATCCCATGACGAAATCTGCGACCCGACCGTCCGTTTGCGACCATTCCATTCCTTCTCATAAATCACCATGCCGGGTGCGGGCGCGGTGACCGTAAACCCCATCATCACCTCTTGAATGATTTGCAGTTTATTGCGTTCACGCCCAACATCGGCTCCTACTTCACGCATTTTTGCCTGTGCCTGCTCCGTCTTTGTCTGATAGTCTAGTCTTGCCTGCACCATCGAGCGATCGGCCTTTTCAACGTCAATCTCGGCTTGTCTGCGAACCGTGGGAGGCTCGTACACGGACTGTTCGAGCGCCAGTTCCGCTTCCTCACGTGCCAACTCGAAAGACCGAATGTCTTGGCGCGCTTGCGACAGCGTGAGTGTAGAATCGAGCATGGCCTGCTCGAAAACAGCCTCCGCCTTCTGGAGGGCCAGGGCTGCATCCTGCTGTTTCGAGGCCAACTCTGACCGGTCGAGTTCCGCGACAACATCGCCACGTTCGACAATTGTGCCTTCCGGCACCAACGACGAGATCCGGATCTGATAGATCTGAGCCTGACGGGAGTTTGGGGGCGCCGCGATCTTTACCGATTCGCGTGCACCGAGTTCACCCGACGTCGTGACGGTGACCGCAAACTCCCCGCGCCGGACGCGGGTCGTGATGGTCCCATCGGTCGCCGCGGAATCGCCCGCGAGCAACCAGGCGCCAGGCGCGAGAATGGCCGCGGTCGCGACGATCAAGAACCTACGGTTACGGAGGAGCGACATGAGAGGTCCCCTCCAATCAGGTGGTCATAACCTCTCTAGATGCCGTGGCACCCCTCAGCGTTACAATCCAGATCGACCGCGCCAGCGCCCACGACTCATCACGCCCACCGGGTCGCGGACAGCGGTCATATCTTCAAGGGGGTTGCCAGCCAAAAGGACCAAATCCGCGCGTAATCCGACCATGATGCGCCCAAACTCCGCATTTTCGCCCAAGAAATCTGCCGCGTGGCCCGTCGCTCCCAATAGCGCGGCGTAGGGTGACAACCCCGCCGCGACAAATTCCTCCAATTCGTCATGCAACGAGGTGCCAGGAACAGTCCGGTCGATACCTGCGTCGGTGCCGACCAGAAGCCCAGCGCCGGCGTCGTGAAGAGCCTTGACCATCCGTCGACGATTGACCGCAAACGATGCGTTGGATCCCGGTGGCGCGCCAAAGGTGTCTAACGCAATGGCAAGCGTGGGACAATTCCACACACCCGCCGCCGCACTTGCGGCTGCTATGCCGGGTATGCCGGATGGGTCAATTCCGGCCCAACCACCGAACCCTCCGCCCCCGCCGAGGAAGAGTTCATAACCACTTAGATGTTCGATGGATGAGTAGCCGACCTCCAACACCCTTTCGAGGCCCACTCGATGTGGTACGTGACCGGCATACTTCAAGCCACGAGCATCGGCAACACGGACAACCTCTTCGAAAATATTTACTCGTAGATCTTGGTACATCTTCAAGGTCGAGTAGCCCTGAGCGACCTGCTCATCAATCACCCGACCCACATCAGCGGTGTCCATTATGAGTTGAGTCTGCGGCCACTTTGCGGGAGTCCCATCCAGGCCGGAACTGAGAGAGTAAATGGTCGGTCCTGCACTCGTACCGTCTTCGTATTCTTGGACGATGTGCGAAAGGGTACTAAAACCCCACATATTGCGCACGCTTGTCACACCGGCACCCAAATACAATTGCCCATCGCTCGAACGAACATGTACGTGCATGTCGGTGAGACCCGGGATCAAGAAAAGACCCTCGGCGTTCACGATCTTTGTGTCCGGTGGTAGCGCCGCCGCGCCGTCAGCTTCCATTGAGACGATTCTGCCATTCGACACCAAAACAGTTTGGTCACGAAGGACGCGCTCGGTATCCATTGGAATCGCCGAGACACCCACAAAGGCAACTTGGACTCCGGTGCCGATGCCCGCATCGTACGTGGACAAGGGCGCTAAACCTGTGGTCGGTGCGCCACAAAAACTCAGAAAGGAAACGGCCATCCCTGTTTTGGAGAGAACGGCGAAAGAGTTGCGGCAGGTTACCATGGTCATTCCTCAGAAGGTTAAGAATGCGACATGCCCCTTCGGCATCTCTCTACGAAACGCTTCGGCGGAGATCTGTATGTCAATCAGCGGCGGTTGGCCTGAGGACGAGCTTCTTCCTTAATATAGGAGGGTAAACGGCAGGCGCACCGCAACCACGCGGATTATGACACGCGGAATATGCGCGGGAGTACGACCAACGCCCGCTGCACCAACTGGCGAGCCCACGGCCCGGTGTTCGGACGCCGATCAACGACTTCTCGAGGCATGAGTACACGAACGGTACGCTTCGAGCCTGGCGTACGGCCAACTAGATTTCGGCGACCAGCAACCCCAAATTCTGCCGACGACGGAGAACGTTCACGAGAAGCCACACGCAGATCCGGAAAAATTGATAGCATGATATCGGCAAACTCATCCGTTGCGTTTTCTTTTAACACGTAGCCATCGATGTCCAATTGCGCCGCGGCGTTCTTGGATTCCGGATCGTTCGAACCGGTGAGCACGATGACGGGAACGGATTCGCCATTTGGGAGAGCGCGAATGACCTGAAGCGTTTCGTTGCCACCCACACCGGGCAAACCC
>JAZDDC010000029.1:0-10524 GCA_036679565.1 Gemmatimonadota bacterium | reverse complement strand
AAAACAGTCACGGAACGTCGTCTCGAAAAGACGCTCGACGACCTCCAGCGGTTAGATGATGTAATTTCCGAAGTGCATACACAGGTGCGCAGTCTTGCCCGACAACGGGGTAAAGCGGAGCGTCATCAAACGTTTACGACCGAGCGTTTTTCGATCGTCATGGAGTTGGCACGTCGCCAACTGGCCACGTTCGAGGACGCCGAACACAACCATGCCGAGCGAAGCCAGAAATTAGAAGCGGATCTCCCACGTGGACGCGAGGTCCTCGACACGACGGAACGTGAGCGCGAGACTTTTGTCCAAGAACGTGCCACGGCCGAAGCACAACGAGCGGAAGTACAACGCCTCCTGGCCGAACGCCGTGTCGAGTTGGAAAAACTCGAGGGCGACGTACGACTCGCGAACGAACGGTTGCAGAACTCTGAGACACGAAAACAACGCGCACGCGAAGAGACAGAACGGTCAGAGGCAACATCCAAACAGGCGCGAATGGAGCTGGAAGCTGCCGCGGAAGAATTGGGCGCAGCACGGACAGCGCGGGCGTCCGTACAAACCGAACTTGATCTCCGCACCGCAAGCGAAGGCGAGGCACGCCAGAAGCTCAACACCCAACGAGACGATGTACGGCAACTCGAAACCACGCTGCAACAGCTGGCCGAATCGTCACGCGCAAAGTCCGGAGAACACTCGGTCGTCGAACGAGAGCTAACCGACCTGGGAGAAAAACGTGCCGAAGCCGAGCAACGAGTTTCCAATGCTCAAGCCGCTGACGCCTCGTCTAATACCCGGGTTCGCGATTGCCAAGAAGCTTTAGAGGTTTGCGTCGAACAGGACCGGAAGGCACAGGGTGCTGTCGAGCACTCGCGCCACGCGTTGTCCGCCGCCAAAGAACAAGAAGCGGCGTTTCTGTCCCAACGACGAACAACCGAAGAATCCTTAGCGCAACTCCAGGCAAGATCGGAAGCGCTGCGAGCTTTGGAGTCCGAGCGAGCGGGCCTGGCACCGGCCGCGCAACAACTCCTCGCCGCAAAAGAACGTTTCGAATCGGGTGCAGTGGTCGGGCCGCTGAGCGATTTTGTCCGAACGGATTCCGGTAGCGCCCGCGCCACCGAACGCATCCTCGGCGACTGGTTACATGCTGTCGTTGTACGGGACGAACAATCGGTACATTCAATCCAACAGTGGCATCGCGAGACGGAACCGGGACCACTCCTCCTGCTGCCACTTACACCCGGGCCACGGAACAGCTCGGTCGGTTTTACACCACCGTTCGGTGTCCGCATTGAACCACCCGCCGTAGATTGGGGCAATGCGTTGCTTGCGGACCATGAGGCCGCAGACGAAACCGCCAGCATGGTGAGACGGGCGAATGGCGCGGTCTACTTGCCCAGCACGGAAGAAACGTCGGGACCACTCGCCCGGCGAGCGGAGATTGACTCGCTGAGTCTGCGGGTCAACACGGCGTCCGAAGAGCTCGAACGTCTCAACACCGCCCTCGAACAGGCAACCGCAGCGTTCCAATCAGCCGGGCACAGACTCGAAACGGCGACGACAGAGGCCGAACAAACGTCAAACAACGCTCGCGTACAGCGTGGTGCGTTGGATGACGCAATGCGGGATAGCCAACGGACCCAACGGGATCTCCGCGAAGCTGAAGAGACCAAGAAAAGACTCGACGAACGTTTCGAAGAACGGACGACGCGTCAACAGGAACTATCCGTGGAACTCGAGTCAGCCCGCGTCACAAGAAGCGAATTGGAAGAACGTCTGTGCAGAGCAAGAGGCCGCCCGTGAGAAACGGGTTCACTGGCAAGTCGAGGAAGCCCAGGTATCTGCGCGCGAAGCGGCAGCTAAGGAGCGGGAGGAGCGGGCATCCGCGGTCCTCGAACAAACCAGTGGCACGATCGATCGTTTGACGCACGAGGTGAGCGCTATCGACGATTCTACCCAGTCACTGGTTCAGCAACGTGCGGCATGGAAGGATCAACTGGGCGAAAAACAAACTGAGGCTGCGCGATTGGATCAGGCCTCACGGGAAGCGGAAAAGCGCCTGTCTGTTGCCGAACACAATTTGGAGGAGTGCGAAAAGAAGCTCGAAAACACACGCCACAACGTTCATCAGATTGGAGAGGATACCCACAAACTGGAATTGGAGGTATCTGAAATGGCGGGGCAACGCCGCGCCCTCACAGAACGCATCGAGGCCGAGTGGCACCAACCGCTTGCGCAGTTATTAGAGGGCGGCGAACGCATCGAAGGCGACAAAGCCGAGTTGGCCGAAGAGGTGGAACGCCTTGCAAACGCCATCGAAGCGATTGGCCCGGTCAACCCGCTTGCCACACAAGAGTATGAAGAGGAAAAAAACCGGCTAGAGTTCCTCCAAACCCAACGCGAAGACCTGGCGGAAGCGCGAACGTCCCTGAGCGACTCCCTCAAAGAGATCGATCAAACCGCCCGACGCCTCTTCCAAGAAACATTTGAAGAAATTCGTCAAAACTTTCATCGCGTGTTCCTGACGTTGTTTGAAGGCGGCGAATGCGACATACGATTGTCCGATTCAACCGATTCGCTGGCAAGCGAGATTGAAATCCGCGCCGCACCACGGGGCAAGCGAACACAGAGGATCCATCTACTGTCTTCGGGGGAACGCGCGCTTGTTGCAATTTCGCTGTTGTTCGCAATCTATCTTGCCAAGCCTAGCCCATTCTGCTTGCTGGACGAAGTCGATGCGCCACTCGATGACGCAAATGTGCAGCGGTTCATTCGCCTGCTCAGCGAGTTCAAAGACGATACACAATTTATCGTGATCACGCACAATCCACGTACGATGCAAGTCTCCGACTCAGTGTATGGTGTAACAATGCAGGAGCCCGGCGTGTCGACCATCGTTGGGGTGCGGTTGGGCGAACGACAAACAGCCTAGACACACCAGACGTGATGGAGTTGACCGTCATCGGTTCCGGAACCGTTGCACCGACAGCTGACCGGGTCGCCGCCTGTCATCAAGTCACTGTAGGACCCGTCCGTCTGATGCTCGACTGCGGTGCTGGTGCGCTCCACCGGGCCGCGGCGTTAAACCTTCCATGGCACCAAACGACACATCTGGCCATCACACATTTCCACGTCGACCACTGGGGCGAACTGGCTCATTTCTTATTGGCGCTACGGTGGGGCGTCGAACCGGGAAGGAAACGACCGTTAACCGTTATCGGGCCACGCGGGCTGGAAGCCCGAATGGTTACACTCGCGGCGACATTCGGGGAGTGGGTGCGATCACCGGGCTACCCGCTTTCGATCGTCACGATCGAGCCAGGTGAGACGTTGAATTTGGCGGATGGTATAACACTCGAAGCCACGAGCACACCACATACAAAGGAGAGTGTCGCATACGCGGTGCAAACCGGCCACCATCGGCTTGTGTACACGGGTGACACTGGTCCCAGTGCGGAGTTGGCGCATTGGGCAAGTGGGTGTGACCTACTCCTATGCGAATGCTCGCTCCCGGACGATCGTGCAATGGACACACATCTGACACCCGCACAGGCTGGCACGCTGGCGCGCAACGCCAAAGCCCGACAGCTCGTACTCACACATTTTTACCCACCGGTAGAATCCGTTGATCCCGTTGCGCTCGCGGCACAAGAATTTGACGGCCCGATCACTGCCGCAAAAGACGGCAGCCGTTTCACGATCGAAGCGACAAACCCACATGGGAACCGAACCAACCGCTCCCCTAGAGGGTACAACTGAGCATGAAGATTTCTTCTCGCGTCGCTATACTGGTTGTGGCCGGCTCACTCTTTTCAACACAGGCACGGGCGCAGACTGCGGCGGATGTGTTGGCCCGAGCGTCCAATCGCTACGCGACCATTCGTACGCTACAGGCGGATTTCCGTCAAACGATCGTCAACCCCATGTTGGGTGGGCCAGAAGTCGCAACGGGTGTCTTGTTCCTCGAACCGCCTGATCGTTTCGCCATGCGCTTCACCGACCCCGCCGGAGATCGCATCGTGGCAGACGGAACGTGGCTGTGGTTATTCAACCCGAGCACTGTAAGCGATCAAGTTATCAAAACACTGATCCCAGAGGCCGGACCTGCCACCCCAAATCTTTTTGCGCAGTTTGTGGAGGATCCGCTTTCCCGGTATGAAGTCGAATACCTGGGTCCAGACAATATCGACGGTATCCCCGTCGAACGTGTGCATCTCACTCCACGGAGTGACGAGGTTCCGTTTCGCGAAGCGACAATTTACGTGGATGTGTCCGGTGGGATGCTTCGGGCGTTGCAGGTCATTGAGGAGTCCGGTCAAAGCCGGCATATCGTATTCGAGAACTTTCGGCGGAATCAATCCATCGCTGCACACGAGTTGCAGTTCACACCCCCAAGTGGTGTGCGTATCGTTACTCCGGGTAGATGATCGCCCTAGCGGCGCCGACCCGCCTCGAGCAGTTCACTTGTCGTTTCAATTTCGTTGAGTAACCGAACAGCTGCGGACACGACCACGTCATCGGCGGTGCGCCGTGTTAGCTCAGCCTCGGTCCCAAAGACGTAGCGCAGCAACCGGTACGACACTTCTCTATCGATGTACGACATAGCCGCACGCCATACAGAGTTGCTAACACGCATTCCCTGTTCGCTGAGATGTTGTCGAAGATCTTCCCTCATTTCGGCCGACACCGAGAAATCTGGGTCAGTCAGCGTACTTTCGGCCCTGGTCCGTATCGCAAAAGCGGATACGGCATCTCGGAATTCTTGAACGTTACCTCTCAACGCGGTGACAAAAAGGCGTTCGCCACCATCCTGTATGGCGGTTTCGGCGTGGATATCCGGTTGGATTCCCCCGCCACGGAATATGGTTTGCCCACCGTCTGTCTGGACGGTATCCAAATTTTGTGCGGTCGAATCGCCAAGCGCAATCAGTTCCCCTACATCGCTGCGTTGAATGGACCGTCCCAACGGAGTGTACCAACGCCCCGTCGTTATCTTGAGTGCCCTATCTCGCCCAAACGGAAACACGGTTTGGACGAGACCTTTTCCAAACGTCGGAGCGCCAATCAGTAACCCTCGATCGTGGTCTTGGATTGCTCCCGCGATAATCTCCGCTGCACTCGCGGAGAACTCGTTCACCAAAACCACAAGCGGCATATCGGGCCAGGGCTCTTCAGACGACGCTTCATACGTTCGTGTCAGCCGTTCATCACGACCACGTGTTTCCACCACGACATCCCCCGGATCCAAAAAGAGATCTGAGATGGCGATTGCTTCCGTCAAAAGACCGCCCGGATTCGAACGAAGGTCTAGCAGGAGTTCCTCCGCACCTTCGGCACGGAGATTAGCGATATGCTCGCGCAGTTCTTCAGCCGAATTTTCGCTGACAGTTTCGAGCCAGACGTAACCCACATTGTCATTCAAAAGCTCGGCGTGACGTACCGAGTTTACATGTATGCTCGTCCGCACCAATTGGAAGTTCAGGGGCACCCGCGTACCGGGGCGTGCCACCACCATCCGCACAGGTTGACCCTCGGACCCTCGTAGGATGGACGCTACCTCATCCGTTGTCCATCCAAGGGTCACTTGCCCGTCGATCTCTATGATCCGATCACCCGGCAACATGCCCGCATCCTCCGCCGGTGTGCCCGCCAACGGTGTCACCACGGTTATCAAACCGTCGCTTGACTCGATACGAACACCAATGCCGACATAATTCCCGGTGGCACTCGTCGAAAGCGCACGGAACTCGTCTTCGGCGAGATAATCCGTGTAGGGATCGCCAAGTTCTCTCAGCATACCGTCAATGGCCAGCTCGTACAGATCGGGCTGCGTGACCGAGTCTACGTACACCGAAGAGACATATTCAATGACTTCGTCCAGTTGGTTGGCCCGATCAAATTCACCGCGCTGGCCTTCCACACGCCGCTGCGTCAACCACACTGCCATGGAGAACGCGACCGCGCCAACCATGATGCCGGATAGAAGATGGCGCACTATGCGTTTCCCCCGTTGGCGCACCGCTTACTATCCACGAATCGCGACCTCCAACAACGCCGCCAGGTGCTGCCACGCGGCCTCTTCAACCTGATCGGGTGTGACGGTGGCATCGACATGGCAAATGCCCGGGCCTGTGGCCACACGAAAGGATTCCACAACGCGCTCATGCAGCGCGACCGTCTCTTGCTCCATGCGATCGGGTCGATCGCCACGCACCCGTTGGCGTTCTTGCGCGACGTCCAACGGAACACCCAACACGACCGTGAGATCAGGCGACAGACCTCCGGTCGCCAGATTGTTGGCGACATGCACCGGTTCGGCTGGTAAACCACGACCGGCAATTTGGTATGCGACGGTAGAGAGTTGATAGCGATCACTCAATACAAACTTGCCCGCGGTGATGGCGGGACGAATGATCTTGCTTACAAGGTCTGCGCGCGCGGCGAGAATAAAAAACAACTCGGCCAATGGGCTCGTGTCGAATTCCGGGTCAAAAGCGGCGCGGCGCGCCAGCTCGGCCGCGTCAGTTCCACCGGGCTCACGGACCACAACGACATCCACACTTTGCGCCGTGAGGCGCTTGGCCAAACGTGTTACCAACGTCGTCTTTCCCACACCATCCGGGCCATCGATGACGGCAAAGGCCCCGGCCACTAGTTTGACCGGGCCTCCGGTACTCGCGCGATGAGATACCGGTGACGTCCAAAAAGATCTTTTCGAATTTCTGCAGGTGTAAGACCGGCCGCATGGGCGATGGCCAATGACTCGTGGTGACGCCGGGCATCGATTTCCAAAACCACCAGGCCACCCGGAGATATGATATCCGGCGCACCCTCACAGATAGTTTGCGTGTGACGAAGCCCCGTCTCCCCACTCACCAATGCTTCGCGCGGTTCGAAGTTACGAACACCCGAATCGAGTCTTGTGTATTCGTGGGCGGACACGTAAGGAGGATTCGAGATCAGGACATCAAATTTCTCGCCCCGGACCGGGGCAAAGAAAGATCCGCGGCGAAACTCTATCGTCTTTTCTTGGCAGATCTTGGCCCTGTTGGCCTCCGCAACAGCCAGCGCATCTTGCGAATCGTCCGTTCCCACCAACCCAGCGAAATTGCCCTCCACCGCGAGACTCAGGATGATGCACCCGCTACCAACCCCAATTTCCAAAACACGTGGCGCGGCGGGACCGGTGTGTTGAGTGGTCCATTCAAGGACGATGTCCACCAGGCCTTCCGTCTCCGGACGCGGAATCAACACACGTGAATCGACATCCAAAGTCAGGTGCCGAAACGCGGCCTTGCCGGTAATGTATTGGACGGGTTCCCCCGCACAACGTCGATCCACCGCGTCGCTGAATCGGGCATGGTCCACACCAGAGATTGGATCGTGTCTCAGCAACCACGCCTCCGCCGGCGACTGGTCGCGGAGATCCGCCCAAATCCTGACTGCCTCTTGGCGATGGTCCTTGACACCGGCCTGCAACAGCCGGGCGGCACCACTGAGCAACCCCGAGGCCACTGTTGTGGCGGTGTTACTCCGCATTGCGTTCTTCCCGATACGTAGTCCGCAACCGTTCGGCAATCTCATCCAGATGTCCATCCAAAACTTCGGTGAGATTGTGTACGGAGAAATTGATGCGGTGGTCCGTCACGCGGCTTTGCGGAAAATTGTACGTACGGATCTTGGCGGATCGGTCCCCGGTCCCTACCATGCCACGACGTTCCCGACTTCGTTCAGCCTCACGCTCGGCGATTTTCCGATCCAAGAGTCGTGCACGAAGCACTTCAATCGCCTTGATTTTGTTTTGCAGCTGCGACTTTTGATCCTGACACTGGACGACCAACCCGGTGGGCAGATGTGTGATCCGCACCGCGCTGTCTGTGGTGTTTACACTTTGGCCACCCGGGCCCGACGAACGAAATACATCGATCTTCAAATCGTGTTCGTCGATAGAAACATCCACTTCTTCTGCTTCCGGCATCACGGCTACGGTTGCCGCGGAGGTATGCACTCTTCCTTGCGCTTCGGTGGTGGGGACCCGCTGTACGCGATGAACACCGGATTCGTGACGCATCCAACCAAAGGCGTCATTGCCGACGAGCTTGAAGGCAATTTCTTTGACACCGCCGACGTTCCCTTCCGACAACGACATCACCTCCACGCGCCACCCACGTCGTTCGGCAAAGCGATGGTACATCCGGATGAGGTCACCAGCGAACAGCGCCGCTTCGTCACCACCGGTGCCTGCCCGAATCTCAACGATGGTATCACGCCCGTCGAACGGATCGGGTGGAATCAGCAAATCGAGCAGGGCCGCCTGTTCGCGTTCTACCTGTGGAGATAGACGCTCGATGTCAGCCTGCGCTAACTCCGCCAGTTCTGAGTCGGACGCCATTTCCTCCGCTTGATCCAGCTCGTCGCGGATCTTGTCCAAATGGGAGGCTGTCTGACGTATCCGGTCAAGCCGGGCGTGTTCGCGACCCAGCGTTTTCAGTTTCTGCGGGTCGGTGGCCACCGATGGATCGGCGAGTTGTTGTTCGATATCGGCGGCGCTGGCGAGCGCGGCCTTGAGCCGCGCCTCCAAGGTCAGGAGCCCTTTGCACCGGTGGCCTTACCGTACCGTTGCTTGAAACGCTCTACCCGGCCCGCCGTATCGACGAGTTTTTGTTTTCCGGTGAAAAAAGGGTGACACTGCGCACATATCTCGACGTGAATATCCGCCAGAGTCGAGCGCGTCTCAAAGGTGTGACCGCACGCGCAACGAACCTGCGCGAGCCCATAGTTGGGATGTATGCCTGCTTTCACAATCTGCTCCTGAAACACTTCGGTTTGAGGCGCGGAAATATAACGGAGGCATGGAGTTGGCGGCAACCGAGTCGATTACCGCGAAATTGACAGGTTTTGGCCGGGTCACTAGTCTTGATAGTTGCCAAAGTCTATCTAATCAACGAGATACGCCAATGCCCGTGGTAGATACCCTCAGAGGGATCCCGCTTTTTGCCCAGCTTCGGGAAGACGATATCGAGCGGATCGCCCAGGTCGCACGGGAGCGGCCCTACCCGAAGAACAGCGTCATCGTCTTTGAGGACGACCCCGGGGACGCCCTGTATGTCGTCACGTCCGGTCAGGTGAAGGTAGTCCTTGTCGGGGAGGACGGTCGGGAAGTTATTCTTTCGACCATGGGCGACAATGAGTTTTTCGGCGAAATGTCACTCATCGACGATGAGCCGCGATCCGCCACGGTGATCGCCATGGAGGACTCGAACCTCTTAGTAGTCCGCCGGGAAGATTTCCACCGGCAGCTGGAGGGTTCGCCCCGTATCGCCATCGGGCTCCTCCGGGCACTTTGTAAGCGTTTGAGGGCCGCAGACAATAAGATTGGCGGCTTAGTGCTGCTCGACGTCCCCGGCAGAGTCGCTAAACTACTCCTGGAAATGGCTGATGAGAACGACGGCCAACACATCACTCGAAAGATCACACATCATATGATCGCGCAAATGATTGGTTCCAGCCGTGAGACCGTGTCCAGGACAATGCGATCGTTGTCCGACCGGGGTCTCATACAGGTCACACGCAAGGCGATCATCGTACAGGATCGTGGCGCGCTGGGAAAGGCCGCTGGCCGTCCGTGAGCAGCCTCACCTTGGCTGCGTGACTCGGGGCGCTGCCTCAACTGACCTCTATGATCACATTCATTCGGCACGGGGATTCACGGTAAGCATGGCCTATCTCGTCAGATTTTGGGGGACTAGAGGGTCAATTCCGACACCGGGACCATCCACTATCCGATACGGTGGCAACACGCCTTGCGTATCACTCCATGACGAAAAGGGTGAGGCCGTGCTCGCGATCCTCGACGCCGGCACCGGCATTCGCGCCCTCGGCCAGGAGCTGATCGCGCAAAATCGCAACGGCGGCACACTGGACCTGTTGGTCAGCCATACCCATTGGGATCACATCCAGGGGCTGCCGTTTTTCGCCCCGATACTCCCGGGCGGAATGAAGGTCCGGATTTGGGGCGCCGAACAAGCCGGGGTAGCCGTTGAAAAGATCTTGAGGGATCAGATGAGTCCGGTCGTTTTTCCGGTTCCTCTTGACGACGTGGCAGCTGAGGTAGAGGTGCGAGATATCCATCCGGGTCGGTTTAGCATTGACCATTTCGATGTCAGCGCGATGACCGTCCGGCACCCAGGCACGACGTTGGGGTACACGCTGCGGCCAAAGGGCGGTGGCGCAACCCTTGGTTACGTAACTGACAATGAACTGTCCGGAGGCGCATACGAGGTTGGAACAGGGTGGCGGGAGGATTTCGTACAGTTCCTCCGCGGGGTGAACGTCCTCGTGCATGATGCCATGTACACCACCAAGGAACTAGAGAAGTACGCCGGTTGGGGGCACTCCTCGAATATTGAGGCCACCGAATTAGCGGTGGAAGCCCAAGTAGATCAACTAGTTCTGTTCCACCACCGTCCGGAACATGACGACGGCATGATAGATGCAATGTTAGGTGAGGCTCGGGACACGGCGCGCCGTCTT
>JAZDDC010000289.1:0-4512 GCA_036679565.1 Gemmatimonadota bacterium | reverse complement strand
CCTCCCATCGGAACTCCCACTCGTATCAGGACCGCTTGCGCGAAGTTCTCGAATTGCTCGATGATCCGGCGCTGGATTCGTTGCTCGGGCGCATTCAGGCTTCGGCCACGGATACCACCGGTTCCGGCAAATTCCTCCGTGATCAGGCATCCGCCAACCTCACGCTCAATTGCGTCGGTGCCCACGGCTGAGCCGTCGGGATTGACGAGGTCGTAATGTCCAAGCCAGAAATCGAATTGACGATGCGGCCCGCGTGTGCACAGCCGTCTCCGACCACGCCTTGCGTGGACGCCGTAGGGAGAAAACCCCTTCGGCCAATCGGCACGCGCTGAATTCACCAGCCGGTGTAGCTCGCTTTCGTCATCGACGATTGGTGAGGTGGTTTCGGTACAACCGGCGGCGAGCGCGATGCCGATGATGTAGGCAAACGTTCGAGTCTTCATACACAACTCCCTGTCAGGTTTACGGTCGGCCACCGATGCTCGACGAAGGCCGTCGCTGGTCGCAGAATAGGCGGCTTTGCGAAAACGGCCATTTGCAGGGAGTTGGAGTGTGTTGGTGAGCGATTTGAACGGGGATTCAGCGTTCTTGCGGGGAGATACTAATACAACGCAAATGAACAAGAGGAACTCGGAGACAGCCTAGGTCGCGCGACAGTGAACTCGTCGGGAATTGGTAGGCTGCCGCGGCGGTCAACCCGTCGGGTGCAAACAGGCTCCACATCCAGGTGTGCGTGTCAAGAAGGAGTTAAGTGCCTCCCGCTCCTCGATGGCCGCCCCAGACCGACGATGTCGCCCGTCATTCGCCCTCAGCCGGCCAACGAGCCCGGCCATTTAGGCCCCATGGTTGTTGGAGGTGGCGGAATCACCTCCGCGACGGGTTCGCCACGGCGTGTGATGACAATCGACTGACCAGTCCGCCGAACACGCTCCAGGACCGCCAGGCAGGTGACCTTGAACTCGGAGATGCCAATAGGTTCGGACGTTTCAATCGTGATGTAACGGATCATGGCCAGAGACCATGGTCAATCGTGATATGGCATTCTCGAAGGTCGGCACGCCAATTTGCGAAGAGGGTTTGCACCGGAATACGACGCATCCGGTTGCGTTACCGATGGCGTCCCCACACGGTACCTTGCCAGTTATGGCGTCGACCCGATCGCGGATTCTCCATGGCCTGGTGGCTGGCGGTCTGCTGCTGTGGATTCTGGCAACACCGGGGTTCATGAGTCCGGCCGCCAATCTCGTCTTCACTATTCCGTTAGTCACGTTGGTGATGTCATTGGTCGTCCCGCCAGCGCCACGGGTCATGGTCATTTCGACCTTAGCGGCGCATGCGCTCAACATCGGGATCTCACTTGCGGCAGGATATCTGGACACCGGGCAAACCGGTGAGTTGATTGGAACTATTGGGTTTGTCGCCGTCAACACCGTCATTGTCGGGTTCATCGCGCGACGAATGGGGGCAACACGGACGGCCATCACGGACAAAAGCGCCAAACGGCAGGGACTTGCCAGCAAGGGTGTCGGTGTGGCACTGGCCTTCCTTGGCGGGCCGATAATCGTGTTGATGGGTAACATTGCGCCCCGTGATTCCGGCGTGTACTACGTAGTGGGTATCGGCGCGATCGTGTTAGGCGGCTTCTTGTGGTTTCGAGGTAAGCAGTACGCTGCCATTTCGCGACAACCTTCCCTCGATCTCGATCCACGCACGCAAGTGTTATACTTGCGATCATTCGCACGCGATGAGGGCACCCTTCAAGCATCACTTTCGCTTTTACTCAATCCGACGCTGTTGCCGCGTGGGCAAGGTGAAGAAGAGCAACTTGCCGACGCCGTTGCGCCGATCGGGCCACTCTTGGCCGTCGGGAAACCAGGAGATACGCTGCCAAAACCCGGTGCGCACCGTGTCTACATACCAAACGAACGATGGCAACCGAAGGTCCAAGAACTCATGCAACACGCCAAGCTCGTCATCGTGCGAGTCGAAACTGGAAGCAACGGACTTTGGTGGGAAATCGCTCGTGCGTTGGAGATCGTGCCGGCCGGGCGACTCCTACTCCTCTTCATGTTAAACAAGAAGGCACATCAGGAAGCATGGGAACAGCTTCGCCCGCACAAACTCCTTGATCCTTCCGCCGAAAAAAACACACACGGGTTTTTGTGGGTGCGACCAAACGGGGAGTCACAAGTCCTCCCTCTCAAAGCGCCGTTTTGGCGAACCCCCGCATTCA
The DNA here is from genome assembly GCA_036679565.1 of Gemmatimonadota bacterium. GTDB lineage: Bacteria > Gemmatimonadota > Gemmatimonadetes > Gemmatimonadales > GWC2-71-9 > JAZDDC01. The sequence goes on along the minus strand of JAZDDC010000289.1, from coordinate 2,279 downwards.
AGTTCTTGAAGGCCAAGAGCCGGTGTGCATTGCGTCCGGTTTTTGCCTCACTCAATCAACCATGGATACCGCCACCCGTGTCGCTGAGCCGCATCGCGTACACCGTGCCTGGAATTGTTCTGGTGCTGATCTTTTTGTTGTTCGCGGTGTTCAACTGAAAAACCTTTCTGTTTCAGCGCAACCTCAGCATTCGCACCACGGTCGGAGCCAATGTCTGGCCGCCGTTTTCGACGATCGCCGAAACGTCGTTCCAATAAAGAATTGACCCGTCCGGACTGAGTGCAAGGTCGTTCGGAAACGAAAGCGTAGCCTCCAGGGCAGGTCCGTCGTCAACTCCGTGACCGCCGCTGCCCGCAACTACCTCAAGGGTCCCATCCCGACTGAGTTTGAAGATCTGATGCGCCGACCTTGCAGCGACGTAGAAAACGTTACCCGCGTACACCAGATGCCCGTTGTTCTCTCCTGGCAGCGTTGCGAATCGTTCGACCTCACCAGCAGCCGAGATCCGGAGGACATCACCGTTAGAAAAGTTGGAGACGTAGAAGCGGCCAGCGTCGCCCGCAACCAATCCATTCGGGCACTGCAGGAGATCGCTGCTTGCAAATGCTTGGACCTCTCCGCCAGGTTTGACTCGGACAATCGTGTTGGCTCCGCAATTCGCGACCAGCAGATCTTTTCCATCGAACGCAATTCCAACAGGATTGGTCAAACCCGTAGCGTATTCTGTGAGCGTCCCATCCGAGCCTACCAGGTCGATACGATTTCCGCCGATGTTAGCCTGGAAGAACCGACCCCGACTATCGATGGTGTTGCCGCTCGCGCCACGAAACCCCTCGGCAAAGACTTCCACTTCACCGTCCGGAGTGATTCGAAACACTCTGGTGCCCATCGGGCCACGGCTCAGCGTGGCACCGAAGTCAGCAGTGTAGACGTTGCCAGCAGCATCAACTTCAAGACCACCCGAGCCTGCTTCAATCGGCCCCGCCAGGGTAGCCACCTCGCCAACACCCAGACCGCTACCCTGCCCGGCGGCGGGATCGGCTTTACCCACTATCGAGGTGAGTAAGGCTAATGACGCCATGAGTGCGATGGCGTAGCCCGAAGGCGCGGTGAATNNNCGCAGGGTCAAGGGGTTTCAGCTCGGCTTTTACCTCCGCCGTGGCGGGCGGTTGCGCCCTCGACTACGCCGACAAGCTGGGTGTTGTGCGCGGGAGACCAAACCCACCCACGTTGCGAGATTTTTTTCTCTTATCTCCGGAGCACTCTTCCATCACCTGGTAAATCCAAACGTTCCCAAAACGAAACCACACCAGGGTGGTCCCGCACCTCCGCCGGCCACGCACGTGAAAAGTCTGGGAGGAACCACAGATAGCTGTCCCCCGCGGCGTAAGAACGTTCGAGCCATTCCAACGTAACATTGGCATCACCTGTGTGTCCGATCACAATGGCGAGGACACCCGGCTGCACAAAGCTCATTTCGTTGCGCGCAAGCAAAGTGTCACGAACCGCACGCACACCGGAGGTATCCCCCGCCGCCCCCAAGACGATGGCCTTTCGGGCCCACATCCAGTTGTGCCGACCCGAGTAAGCTAAACCGGAATCCGCAGTCAGCCGCGCTGATCTGTGTTGCGACAGATTCGCGTAGGCATCCGCCAGCGCAACGTACGCGTTCATATCAGGTGCGATGTCCATCGCCAGCCTGCCCTGTTCGAGGGCTTCCTCATGGCGTCCCGCTGCTGACAAGAGAATAGCATAGCCGCACGCAGCGATGCCCAAAGCGGATCAGCTTCGAGTCCGCGTTCCAGCTCGGCAATGGCTTCATCATGTTGCCCTGCGATAAAGTGCAAGTAGTTGCCATACCACCAGCGTGCGGCACTATAATCGGGCGCAAGTTCGATCGCCCTGCGGAACATACGAACAGCCTTGTCCCAGTCCCATTCAAACGCATAAGCCAATTGACCGAGGGTGGCGTAGGCTTCGGCGCTATTTGGATTGAGTTCTAGGGCTCGTTCCGCAGCGGCAATGGCCTGTGGCATCAACACCCGAGCCGGGCCACCTCCATAGATGCCCAACAACTGGTACACATCCGCCATGCCGGCATACGCACGGGCGTAGTTGGGATCGAGGTCAACGGCCCGTTGAAAAAAACGAAGCGCGCGGGTTATTCCCTCACCACGTTGCATTAAGTGGAATCGACCTTGAAGATAAAGCTGATACGCCTCGACGTTTTCGGTCGTCGCACTCGCTAGCGTCTCGCCACCCAACAACGCCACCTGAAG
>JAZDDC010000288.1:0-3674 GCA_036679565.1 Gemmatimonadota bacterium | reverse complement strand
GGTAGGGCGTTTCGAAGCCGTAGTCCACGAGAAGCTCTCGAAACAGATTGTCCGTTCCGTCGATGCTCGCATACGTGTTGAATGGGGTATCACCAAGACCGCTGGGAATGCGTTGGAAGGCAAAGTCAACGAATTCAATCTCCGGATTCACCCCGACCGTGGAGAATACACGCCGTGTGACCGAGTTAAAGAATGTCTCCGCAACCTCAATGGCACCGGTGCCCGCAATCCTCTCCGCGTATGCTCCCCTCACCCGCGCCCAGGCCGCCTCATCGTGGTCGCGCAGGTTTAGGCTCACGCGCACTTCTGCGACGACACGTTTGACGACCCGACCATAAAGATCTAGTCTGGCCCGCGCGTCGGCTTGAGCACCCGCCCAGTTTCGCTTCTCGAATCGAGTCTTTGCCCGTTGAGTGATGCGAGAGAACGCAGTACGATATTCGCCGAACCCCCGCTTGATCGTATCGGCACTCTTACGCACCAAACTTTCTGCGGTCGGATCCGGACGTCGATGAGCAAGCTGCGCCCGCGACGGATTCGTCGATTGAGAAGCCGTATTGTAGCCCATCGTAACGGAGCCCCCCAGCCCAGGTTACCACCGTAGATGGAGGGCAAGACACATGCCCCGCAAGATGGTTGGGCTTTAGACCATGCGAGTGACCAGGTTGGACCGTTTCCCGAGCCCGCGGCGTGCCCTCCCGTCGTCTACATACCGCCAATCGGCACAACGGTCCTGTTGCACGGGTACGGCGTGGTCCCCTCGGAAACGCACCATATCGATTTCGCGTGACTTGGAGGTTGATGCCTTTCGTCACGAGTTGGACCGCCGAGCAAGCGCCACGAAATCTACGAAAGGTGCTAATTCGCAGAGGAGCCACGAAGTCCACGAAATCCACAAGATTCCAAGCGAGGGCTTGTCTCGAATGGATGACGAGAATCCACATGGAGTCGGTCAGTGCTTCGTGGATTTCATGGCCCTTTCTTCATCGGATCCGCGGCGCTGTTTCTACGACGCTAGTCCGACCGCAACGTCTCGATTGGATCAACTTTGGCTGCACGTCTCGCTGGAAGATACGATGCGACGAGCGCGACGAGCGTCAAAATCACCGATACCGAAATAAACGTTATTGGATCGGTCGAGCTGATCTCAAATAACTGGCTCTCCATGAACCGCGTGACAACCAACGCGCCCACAACACCGATTCCGACGCCGACAGTGGCCATGGTCATTCCCTGACTCACGATCAAACCGACGACCTGTTTGGTTCTCGCGCCCAACGCGATTCGGAGGCCGATCTCGCTTGTGCGCTGAGCGACCCCAAATGCCATTACGCCATAAATACCGATCGCACCGAGTACCAGGGCTACTCCGGCAAAGACCACGAGTAGTGTCATGATGAAGCGCGGCTGCGCCACCGACTGATGTACTAGGTCAGTCATCGGTTGGAGACCGACGACGGGCAAGGTGGCATCGAGGCTTGCGACTGCCAAGCGCACGGACGGTGCGACGAATAATGGGTCACTGCCTGTCCGTACAACGATGGCCATGAATCGCGTGGTCCATGGAAAGTCCTGCAGCGCTTGAAGGTTCGGGAAGTAATAAATCGGCCGAGTGTCGAAACTGAGGCCTTGGTACTTCACGTCTGCAACGACACCGATGATGCTGCGCCAACCGTCGTCGCCGCTTGCCGAGCTGAATCGAATGCGTCTTCCAATGGGATCTTCTCCCGGGAAAAACTGTTGGGCGAGCGTTTCGTTGATCATGGCCACAGGCACACTCTCGACATGGTCGGACGTCTCGAACGTTCGACCGCGGAGCAGCGGGATTTGCATTGTCTCAAAATAGTCGGGGCGAGGCGACGCAAACGCCGCATTGAACGCAGGCTCGCCAGGGCCGGGGTCAGGTCGCCCTTCAATATCGAAGTCGTTGACACCGCGACCGTGCATGATTGGCAGATTACTTATGGCAGACACTGACCGCACTCCCGGCAGCGCAGTCAAGGCTCCAACAAGCTGCGTGAAGAAAGCACTCCCCTGCTCGGGAGTATACGACCCACCGGGCAATGAGAGTTGAGCGACCAGCAAGTTTTGCGATTGAAACCCGGGGTCTTCTTGAACAAGTCGCCAGAAGCTCCTGATCGTGAGTCCGGCTCCGACAACCAGGAGAACACTCAACGCCATCTCCGCGATCACGAGCAGCTTGCGGAACTGAAGCCGTGCAACACCGGCCGTCGCACTTCTACCACTCTCATGCATGGCTTCGCGCAAATCCGTCGATGCCGTCTGCCACGCCGGCAACAATCCGAATACAATGCTCGTGAGAAGCGTCAACGCGGCGACAAACAGGAGTACCGTCCCATCCGTGCTCACGTCGCCCGTCCGCGGGATGCTCCCGGCATCGATCGCCAAGAGCGTCTTGGTGCCAACGAATGCCAGCATCAGCCCCAGAACTCCGCCAACCCCGGACAGCACGATGTTCTCGGTAAAGAGTTGTTGTAAGAGACGCCCACGTCCGGCGCCCAACGCATTGCGCAATGCTATCTCTCTACGCCGATGTTCGCCACGCGCCAAAAGCAAGTTGGCAACGTTGGCGCACACTATGAGGAGAACAAAACCGACTGCCCCAAACACCAGTAACAGGGCGGTTCGCACATTGCCGACGACGTCATCGATCATCGGTCGGAGAAAAAGGAAATGTCCGGTGTGAACGTCAGGGAAATCCTGCTCCCATTGCACCATCATCGTCGCAAGCTCAGCATCCGCTTGCGCCGGAGTGACGCCGGCAGCCAAACGAGCTACGCCGTAACTGCTGTGACTCTGACGACCACCGGGGCTGGCCTCGTTCAACTGGTATGCCACCCACAGTTCGGTGCGTGCTGACGGAAACGCAAAACGTTGCGGTATGACTCCAACGACTTCTGTCGGAGTGCCACTGATCGAGAGTGTCCGCCCGACAATCGCAGAATCGCCAGCGAAGCGCCGGTGCCACAACGACTCCGAGAGTACCGCCACGGCATTCGCGCCTGGCACATCGTCCCCCGGCGTCAACGCCCGGCCGAGCAATGGGGTGACGCGCAACACGTCGAACAGATTGGCCGTGACAGACAAGGCCTGGATTCGCTCCGGCTCACCGTCTCCATCGACGAGGTTCGCGCCAAAGAAAGAGTAAAGGGCAACGGATTCCATCGATTGGTTTCCGTCCCGGTAGTCGATGTATTCCGGTTCGGACAGTGGAAAGCTCGGGAAGTCGAAACCACTCACAGGAAGAAACCGACCCCACACGTCGATAAGCCGTTCAGATTCCGGAAACGGCAGGGGCCGGATCAAAACACCGTTGACAACACTGAAAATCGCGGTCGTCGCACCGATGCCTAACGCAAGTGTGAACACCACCGTCGCCGAAAAGCCCGGGCGTTTGACCAACATCCGAACAGCGTGGTGTACATCTTGAAGTATGCGACCCATGTGATCTCCTTTCGGTCTGGCCGGAATATCGATCCCGACATCGAGCTTTGCACGACGTGTAAACGGCAAGAACTTCTTCGCGCTGAAACGGCCAGCGAGGCGCATTGATTGGTAGCAGTACCACATCCTCGCCCGCGATGCCGATTGGCTGCGTACCCTGGCGACGAACTCCTCATGCAAGTCTCCGATCAGGGCCTGCCCGAACGTAC
>JAZDDC010000287.1:0-11164 GCA_036679565.1 Gemmatimonadota bacterium | reverse complement strand
GGGGACGAGCGCGCTTTTGAGGAACTCGTCGATCGCTACCAGCGCAGGCTGCTGAACTTCGTTTACCGTACCATAGGTGACCGTGAACGCGGCGAAGACCTGATTCAGGAAGTGTTCATTCGGGTCCACAGACACCTTCAACGGTTTGATCAGAGTAAAAAGTTCTCGACGTGGATTTATACGATTGCATCGAACCTGGCCAAGAATGAACTCAGGAATCGGAGTCGGAATCCGCTAGTACTGTTCCAGACAATCAAGAAGAATTGGGAAGGCGATCATCGCCCGCTACAGTTTGAGGATCATCGACACCGTCCGGACGATCTTTTCCGCAAGCGTCACCTGCGTGAATTGGTCGAGTGGGCGGTGAGCAAACTCCCAGAGCATCACAGAATCGTCTTTGTACTCCGCGAGTTGGAGGGTAAGACCTATGAGGAGATAGCTCAGGTCACCAACTGCAACTTGGGGACGGTGAAGAGCCGCCTGAATCGGGCCCGGAATCGGTTTGCCCAGGTGATCGCGCCAATGCTATCGGTTTGCCCAGGTGATCGCGCCGATGCTGGACTAACGGACGCTCCACCAAACAATCGAATTAAAGGTTCCATCGCAGCGAAGGCGCTGCGGTGGAACCTTCGTGTTTATGGGTTGTAGAATGGCCCTACTCGAGCGAAGTTCCTAAGCCCCAATGCGTTGCAAAGACTTTCTCGCCCTTCATTCCGATTTCAGAGACGGTGTTATTACCGACCCGTCAATGGGTCGCCGCATGCGACGACACCAAGCGCGGTGTCGGTCGTGCTGCAAGCACGTCGAGGCTCTGGCAGTCGGAACACAGGTTTTGCGTGAGTTGGAGCCGGTTGAGCCGTCCAATCGTTTTCGCGTCAACCTCCGCGTGCGGATGGCGTTGGCCAAAGGGCAACAGCCCGAACAACAGCCGGTATTTGGATGGCCCGCCAGCGTGGCCGCAAGCCTGTTGGTAGTGACGGTAATCTTGGCCGGGTTTTCGAAAAAACGGGAAGATCCGTCCGGCGCTGCGCCGACCAGGGTCGTTTCCAATACCCCCAACAACATGCCAGGTAGGACCACGCCCCGCCTTGCAGGCCCAGAATTTCAGTTACCGGCGTTTCACCAGCAGGTAGGCGGCACACGCAATGCCGCTCCACGGGTCACCTTCACGATCAGCGACGACTCCGGGTTTTCGGTCGTACCCGCCATTCGATAGGCTTTCATCGCCTCTGGCACTTCGATAACTTCCGCGCAATATGGCAGGCGATTCTATCCTCTCCGCACGCAAAGAGATCGAGCGCGGAAAATTCGAGTCGGTCTATTATCTCACGGGCGACGAAGAGATCCTAAAAGACGAATTCGTCGATATCGTCGTCGATAAAGCCGTCGATCCGGGTAGCCGTGACTTCAACGTTGATTTACGCTCAGCGGGAGACCTGAATGCTGAGAGTATTCTCACCCTGGTAGACACCCCGCCAATGTTAGCCGAACGCCGAGTTGCCGTGATCCGGAACCTCGAGGCGTGGCGTAAGAACTCCAAACCGTGGAAAGCCGTATACCAATACGTCGAGTCTCCATCGCCAACATCGGTGGTCATCCTTGTACATGGTCCGGGCCAAGACGCCGATACAAAACTTGTCCAACATTCTCGTCATTTCGTCGCTGATGCCCCCGAAGCAGAGCCTCGGCTCGCATGGATAAAAGAGCGTGGACAACGGTGTGGTATCACGCTCACGGATGACGCGACCAACCACTTGATCGCATCCGTCGGGGGGAACCTGTCACAGATCGCGGTGGAACTCGACAAGCTGTCGGCGGCCTCAAACACCGATACAATACAGGTGACCGATGTCGAGACACTTGTCGGCGTCCGGCACGGAGAAACACTGCCCGATTGGATCAACGCGATTATGCAAAAGGATTTTGGGCGGGCCGTTACGCTTGTTGATATAATCCTCGCACAACCCGGGATGAGTGCGGTCAAAATGCTCATGACACTCGGAACGGGATTGGTGGGCGTACAGCTGGCCAGAGCCCACCTCGACCGCGGTCAGCCGGCGTCACATACGCGCCGGGCCGTCTTCGAAGAACTGCGGCGGGCAAGGCCAATGGGAATCGGCCGCTACGGAGAAGAGGTAGATCGATGGATGAAGGCTGTAAAACGATGGTCCGCCGCCGAATTGGACGAGGCAGTACGACGCGCGTATGACGCGGACAATCAAATAAAATCGACCACCATAAAAGACCCGCGCGAAATTCTTTATACTATGTTGCTATACCTCGCCGCGAAGGAGACGTCATGATCGCCAAGATCGTCCTCGCATTGGGTGTTGTGGCCCTTCCCGTCAGTGCACAACAGGATTCGATCCTTCTCGATGCGGTACGCATCGCAACCGAAGGGCGCGCGGACTCCGCGCTAAAGATCGTGAACACTGCGCTGGCTACAACCGAAACCCGCGATGCCCGTTACCCCGAAATTCTGTTTACGGGCGGTGTCGTCAGTATCGACATCGACTCGGCCCGTGCTTACTTCCGTCGAGTCAGTATCGAATTCTCCAACTCCGATTGGGCTGACGAGTCGTTGATGCGACTTGCACAGTTGTCCTATGCCGGCCGCGACAACGAGGCTGCCGCCCGCACTGCGGAAAGAATTCTCACCGACTATCCGTTCAGTGACATTCGCGCTGACGCGGCATTCTTACTCGCTCGCACACACATCGACCAACGAAGACCCCAGGAAGGGTGTCGCTACCTTCGCGTGGCCGAACAGGAGAGCGGTGATGACATCGAACTTGCCAACCGGGTCTCATACTATTTGCAGCGATGCGGCGCGGTGACCACAGATACCGACACGGAACAACGGGTGACACTGTCGGGCGAGACCACGTTTACCGTACAGGTAGCCGCCGTACAAAGCGCCGTTGCCGCCGACGAATTGATGCGTGGCTTACAACGTGAGGGCTACGATGCGCTGATCGTTCGTGAAGACGGTTTCCTAAAGGTGCGTGTAGGCCGTTTCCAACAAAGAAGCGAGGCACAGGAGTTAGCTGCGCTGTTGCGTCAGCGTGTCGGCGGACAACCATTCGTTGTGGAGACTCGTTGAGCAAGACCGATCGCGGCGGTGAGACGCCGGTCATCCGTCAATACCGGGAAATCAAGGCGCAACATCCCGGCTCCATCCTTTTCTTTAGGATGGGGGATTTTTACGAAATGTTTTTTGACGACGCCGAGTTGGCGGCTGGCATCTTAGGACTCACACTGACGTCGCGCAACAACGGCGCCGCCGCCAGTGTGCCCTTAGCCGGTGTACCCGTCAAGGCGGCCACGGAGTACGTGCGCCGATTGGTGGCACAGGGACACCGCGTCGCCATCTGCGAACAAATCGAAGATCCAAAACAAGCCAAAGGCATTGTGCGCAGGGCGGTGGTTGAGACCGTAACTCCAGGCGCCGTGTTGGCCGAAGATTTATTGGAGGGAACACACAACAATTTTCTCGGCGCCGTGCTTGAAACAGACGACGCGTGCGGAATCGCCGTCTTGGACGTCTCAACGGGCGAATTCACGATTGAGACCGTCGCTATAGCAGACGCCGCCGCCGCCATCGCTCGATACGCGCCACGCGAAATTGTCATACCCACGTCGCAGTCACTGGCGCCGCACCTTGCAGAGGGCGCCATGATTACGCCCCGCGAACCGTGGGAGTTCGACAGCGCGATGGCCACCGACGATTTGATTCGGCGCTTCGGACTCGCAAGCCTGGATGGGTTGGGGATCGAAGCCATCGACAAACCCGCGGTGGCTGCTGCCGGCGCCGTCTTGCGGTACGCTGCCGAACTACAACCGGGCGGATTACCGCAGATTGCGCGTCCAAGCATCAGGCGAACGGGAACGTGCATGCCGCTCGACGAGATGACACGCCGCAATCTGGAACTCGTCGATCCGCTCCGGCCCGGCGACGGAGCGACCACGGTATTCGACCTACTCAATACGACACAAACCGCCATGGGCGGTCGTCTCCTTCGCCAGTGGTTGCTCGCACCCCTGATTGATCGAGCCCAAATCGAATCGCGTCACGACGCCGTAGACCTTCTCGTTCAGGATGCACGCGGTCGTTCGCGTTTGCGCGACGCACTCGACGGTGTGCGGGATGTCGAAAGACTCGGTGGTCGGGCGGCAGCCGGACGTGCGTCGCCCCGAGACCTTGGCGCGTTACGAGACTCACTCACCCGTCTCCCTGACGTGCGTGGCGCCCTCGACGGTCTCGACAGAGACACGAGTCCGCTAATGGAATCCGTGGCGCAGCAATTCGATCTGCTATCGGACCTTTCAACGGAACTGGAACGCACTCTCGTCGAAAGACCTGCTCAATCCATCGGGGATAGTGACTGCATTCGCCCAGGCGTCAATGAAGAATTGGACACGGCTCGCGATCTACGCGACGGTGGTAAACGATTCATTGCTTCGTTGCAAACAACAGAGCGGGAACGAACCGGTATTTCGTCACTCAAGGTTGGATACAACCGAGTCTTTGGGTATTTCATCGAGATCACAAAGACACATCGAGACGCGGTGCCAGGTGATTACGAACGACGCCAAACACTCACGAACGCCGAACGTTACGTCACACCCGAACTCAAAGAGTACGAAGCAAAAGTACTCGGCGCCGAGGAGCGCGTGCTCGAATGTGAGGGCGCACTTATAAAGGGATTGTGCAACGAGGTGAATACGCGTCTCGGGCGCCTACAACAAACGGCCCGACTCATTGCACAGCTCGATGTGTTGGCATCGTTTGCCGACACGGCAACATCTGCAAATTACACGCGGCCAACAATGACCGACGGTGATGAATTGGAGTTGCAACAGTGCCGTCATCCGGTGGTCGAGCGCATGTTACCCCACGGTAAGTTCATCCCCAACGACATTCGACTCTCGACCGCACAACGTGTCATGTTGCTCACCGGACCCAACATGGCTGGTAAATCGACCGTGTTGAGACAGGTAGGATTGTGTGCACTGCTCGCACAGATCGGTTCGTTTGTACCGGCCGACTCGGCCACGATTGGTGTCGTTGATCGTATCTTTACACGTGTTGGAGCCAGCGACAATTTGATTCGCGGGCAGTCAACGTTCATGGTTGAGATGAGCGAAACCAGTGCCATCCTGCACGGCTCAACCCCACGCAGTCTTGTCCTGCTCGACGAGATCGGTCGTGGCACATCGACGTATGATGGGGTAGCCATTGCCTGGAGTGTTACCGAATATTTGCACGACCAGCTCGGCGCCAAAACAATCTTTGCCACGCATTACCACGAACTTACGCAGCTGACGGAGGAGCTTCAACACGCGTTCAACGTGAACGTGGCGGCTCGGGAAGTTGGCGAAGAGATTGTATTCCTTTATCACCTTATTCCCGGAGGGGCGGATCGATCCTACGGTATTCAGGTCGCGCGACTCGCGGGTCTGCCCGACAACGTGCTCAAACGTGCCCGTGAAGTCCTGAGTATGCTCGAGGCGGGCCATCATGTGGCCGGATCGACACCACCACCACAGCCCGATCCCGATCAACTGGCACTCTTTGAGACAGTGCATCCAATACTTGCCCAGATTCGAGCGCTCGATCCGAACGAAATGACGCCAGTCGAAGCGCTAAACGCATTGGCCGACTTGAGACGACGCGCGGAGGAGATGTGAGACGACTTTTCTTGATGTCAGTCTTCGTGTTTGCCTGCGGGGGTGACTCAGACCTAACCCTGGACAGTGGTCAACCCCCGGCGCCGGACCATGAACCCCCGGTCATGACAAATGGAAACTCCCCCGTAGAGTATCCACTCGACTTATTCGAACGCCGCCAGGAAGGAACTGTCATTCTGCGACTTTACGTCGATCAACGTGGCATTCTCGTCCCCGAATCCACTACAGTCGCAGAAAGCAGCGGCCATCCATCATTGGATTCGGCAGCGCTGGCCGGAACGGCGGGAATGTTATTTGCTCCTGCAAGACGGCGGGGTGTCGCTATAGACGCCGCATTTTTTCAACCAGTTCACTTTCGAATACCTGACGCACCAAACATCGGGGACTCACGATGAATGATGGCGGCGCAAAATGTTTCGACCACGTACTGCAGTCAATCGGCAATACACCACTCATTAGACTCAACAGTGTAACGAAGAAAACGACAACACCTATCTACGGAAAAGCGGAATTTTTCAACCCGGGCGGTTCCATAAAGGACCGGATTGGTATCGCGATCATTGAGGACGCCGAAAAACGCGGTGTGTTAAAACCGGGTGGGGTCGTGGTCGAAGGAACGTCGGGAAATACCGGTGTGGGTCTGGCACTCGCCGCCGCACTCAAGGGTTATCGGTGCATCTTCACAATGCCCGACAAGATGTCAGACGAAAAAGTGAGGCTCCTACGGGCATTTGGCGCTGAAGTCATCATTACACCCACGGCCGTGCCGGCAGACCACCCCGACAATTACGTAATGAAGGCCAAGACAATCGCCAAAACGACCCCCAACGCCTTTCTCGCCAACCAGTTTTACAATCAAGTGAATCCCGAGGCACACTACCGCAGCACCGGTCCGGAAATTTGGGAACAAACAGAAGGCAAGATCACACATTTCGTGGCATCGGCCGGTACGGGTGGAACCGTCAGTGGCGTTGGTCGTTTTTTGAAGGAAAAGAATCCCGATGTCCTGGTGATCGCCGGCGACCCCGAAGGTTCCATCTTGACCGAATACTCACGCTCCGGTGTGATAGAGCAGGGTCTGCCATACAAGGTTGAAGGAATCGGTGGCGACAAGATCCCCGAAACATTGCATTTCCAGCATGTCGATCGCTTCATGACAGTCTCGGACTCGGAAGCTTTCCTGATGGCGCGGCGGTTGTCCCGCGAGGAGGGTCTGTTCGTCGGCGGGTCATCCGGACTGAACACAGTCGTGGCACTGCACGTTGCAGCCGAACTGAACGATCCGAACGCAATGATCGTCGTACTACTCCCGGACACTGGAGAGAGATATCTCTCCAAACTGTATGACGACGAATGGATGCGGGAAAACCAAATGCTCGACCGCGAACGTGTGGTCGCGGCAACGTTGTTAGCGTCAAAACCAACCGACGCGCCACAACTTGTGACAGTTGCGCCCTCTGCCACGGTACGCCAAGCTTTGAACCTCATGACGTCCTATAACATCTCACAACTACCGGTTATCGACGGAGGAGAAAACGTGGGTTCGGTAGCCGAAGGGACACTGATGGCGCGTACTTTGTCCGAATCTGCCATACTCACGCGGTGCGTCAAGGAGGTCATGGAAGGACCTCGTTTGCACAAACGGCGAATTGACAGGCGTAGTGACTCGTTACGATGTGGTGCACAAGATCGCCGGGATTCAATGATATGCCACACTATCTCCTCTCAGCCGAAACAACGTTCTCAGCCGCCCACACCATATCCGGAGTCGATATGTGTGAGCGCATGCACGGGCATAACTGGCGCGTACGTGCCACCGTTCGCGTGGAGGAGCACCAACTGGACGCTAACGGCATGGGCATCGACTTTCGAGTCATCGAACAAACGATTCGCACCGTCGTATCAGAATTCGAGCACCGTTATCTAAACGACCTCGAACCATTCTCCCGGAACGCCCCCACGGCGGAGTTCATAGCAAAACTCATCGCCCGCCGATCCTCTGAACAACTGGAGAAAATAGCTCCCACCGCAAAAGTGTACCAAGTCGAAGTGTGGGAAACGCCACACTATCGAGTTACTTACAATATGTAATGCGTGCAATTACGGTCATCACCGGCGGATCAACACCAGAGCGGGACGTGGCGTTGGCCGGCGCGGCGCAGGTTGTACTGGCTCTGCGGGAACGAGGCCACCAGGTCTCCGTGGTGGACACAACCCGCGGGGAACTACGAGGAGAAGCTGAAGCCGAGTTTCTCACGACGCGGGTAAACACCACACCGCCTTCGCACGCCGATCTGGAAAAACTACGCGTACAAGAATTAGGGCCACGCCTCGTCGAGTTGCCTGTCATCAAGAACGCCGACGTAAACTTCTTGGTGCTCCATGGCCAAGAGAGCGAAGGCGGAGCCTTACAAGCCATGTTCGACCTGTCCCACATCTGCTACACGGGCTCGGGACCACTGGGCAGCGCCCTCGCCATGGACAAGGACATGTCCAAGCGAATCTTGCGCGACGCGAACATCGCGACACCTGCTTGGCAACTCTGGCCAACGGAGATGTCACTTGTTGAAGCACTTGGGCTTCCACTCATCGTAAAACCGTCCAAAGTGGGATCCAGTGTCGGACTGACACTGTTGCACGATACCACGGCGTTGGATGCCGCCGTCGCAAAGGCGTTAACGTACGATGACGAAGTTCTACTCGAACAGTTTATCGAAGGACCCGAGTTAACCGTAGGTATCCTAAATGGCCGGGCGTTGGGTGTGGGGGGAATCATTCCCAGTCATGACCTTTTTGACTATGAGTGCAAATACACACCTGGATGTTGCGAAGAGGTCTTTCCGGCACAAATAGATCGCGAGTTGACCGAACGGATACAAACGATAGGCCTCGATGTTCATGTGGCACTAAAACTGCGCGACTTTTCGCGTGTAGATATTCGGATGGATGCCGATGGTGTGCCGTATTGTCTGGAAGCCAATACGCTGCCGGGACTTACGGCAACCAGCCTCCTCCCGCAGTCGGCACGGAGCATCGGAATGGAGTTTGGTGAACTCTGCGAGTCTATTTGCGAATCGGCATACAACCGCAAGGCGTCCGGAACAAAGTGACCCTGCGAAGGGATAAAGACCGGTAGGATGTATACCAGCGACTGGGACGAACCAAACCGCGGATCACCGCTTTCATTGACGCCTTGGGTACGGCGACTACTCGTGGCCAACGCCGCCGTGTATTTGCTACAGCTGACGGTTTTCATGGGTTCGTGGTTTGGCGAAACCTTTGCGTTCAGTCCATCAACAGCACTCACCCAGCCGTGGACCTTCGTGTCCTACATGTTTGTTCACAACGGCTTCCTTCATATCGCGTTCAATATGCTCATGCTGTTTTTCTTCGGTCCGGCCGTCGAAGAACGGATGGGCAGTACGAGTTTTGCACGTTACTACATGTTGTGCGGACTTGGTGGCGCGGCGTTTTCGTTCCTAATCAACATTGTGATACCCGTCAGGCCATTCGTAGGCGCAAGTGCTGCCGTCTTTGGCGTCGCGCTCGCGTTCGCCATGCACTGGCCCAACCTCCGGATTTTTATTTTCCCAATTCCGGTCGCGATCAAAGCGAAATGGCTCATTATCGGGCTGGTAACCTTCGATCTCGTGATGGCTCTCTCCCGTGCAAACGACGGCGTAGCGCGGTTTGCACATCTTGGCGGCTTTTTGATGGGATTCTTGTATTTTAAGGGACTCCCACTCATGGCCGATCGAGCAACACGTTCGCAACCTACGGAAAGGCCGGTAAAAGTTTTGGTACATCCGTCCGCTGCCGAAGAGAACGCCGGCGAAGAGCAAACTCCGAGTATCCCGCCCAAAACGTCACCCATGGATGAAGTCGATCTCCTGCTGGACAAGATCGTCGAGCACGGTATGGACAGCTTGACACCAGAAGAGCGTAAGTTGTTGGCAGAACGCAGCGAAGAGTTGCGCGGGAACTAAACCCTTTACATACCGAGTCGTGCGCTCCAAATTTTGGAGCGACAATGCTCATCGACCTCACTGCAGAGTTCTTTGCGGCCGCCGCCGCGCCGGATCCCCTTGAGGCGTATCGCCGCTACTACGAAAACAACAAGCCACTGCTTTCCGCCTATTGGCATAACTATATCCTGGACCCTGACTCGCCCCAGGCGGAGGAAGTCATGCGCCGCGCGGTGCTCGCCGAACGACGCGACTTACATCAACTCCTCGACCACGTAGACGTAGCGTCTCTTGCCGCGGAAACCTTCGAAAGGTGTGAACAAACGTTCGGCGTCGAGCCTGACACCGACGTGTGCCTGATGGTCGGTGTGGGCGGGGCCAACGCCGGCGAATTGGTCGTCGAAGGCCGAGGTATCGCATTCGTATGTCTCGAACATTTCACGGGCCGGCCAAATGCGGACACATACGGCCTGGGATTGAGCCCGAAGTTCTTGCCGCTTTGGATCGCACACGAACTGGCGCACACGGTCCGATACACATCCTACCTCAGCCGAAGTGAGATCTCCCGCTTGGTTTTCGACAGGCAGGGCTACTTTGACTATTGGGACGTGAGTAGCCAGGCCAAGTTACGGCAAGTTACGGGAACTCCTGGTCAACGAGGGCTTGGCAGTCGCCGGCTCGATGTTGGTAGCACCCGGTTTTGACGTGTTGGATTACTACGGCTACGGAAGTCGTCAGTACCGGCGTCTTCGGGAACTGGAGGCATTTCTCAAGCGCGCTGTAGCAAGCGAATTGGACAAAACGGGCATAGGGTATCGGCTCAGATATTTGACTGGCGGCGTTCCGCAGACGTCGAGGATGGTTTCTGGGAAAGTCCTTCCTGAACGGTCCGGGTACTACCTGGGCCGCAGAATGGTGGCGGATCAAGTTACCGACCTGGGTATCGCCACTGCTTTGCGGGCAGAGGCGGAAGTTTTCGATACGAACGTTTTCGATCAAGCCGATTCGGCCAGCGGCGCTCGACCGGCTTAGTACCGAAATCGATTCACTTCCCAATACAAAAACGCGAAAAGACGGCGTCCAAGACATCCTCGTTGGTGACGACGCCAATCACTGACTCCAGCTTTGTTACGGCGGCTCGCAAATGTGCCGCCGCGACGGCACTTTCGATACCCGAATCCCGCGCATGGGCAAATGCTGTTACTTCGTCCAGACACTGCTGCAACGAAACACGATGCCGCGCCCGTGTTAACAGCGGCTCGACATTCACAGCACCGGTTAGTTCGGCAAACGTCATTCGCGCCAACTCAGCACGAAGGCTGTCCAATCCTTCACCTGTGTGAACCGAGACACTAAGACCTCGTGCGTTTTTTACGCCTGACAAATCAGCCTTTGTTCGCACGACGATGTTTGGTGCCTCCAGCGACGAAAGAAAACCGCGTTCTTCTTTGGTCAAGGCACGACCCGCCTCGGAACAGAATAGGACGGCGTCCGCGCCGGCGAGATAC
>JAZDDC010000286.1:0-3246 GCA_036679565.1 Gemmatimonadota bacterium | reverse complement strand
AACCGACCCACGTCAGTCCGTCAATCTCAATGTCTGGGCATTCGGCATGCGGTTTGATGAAGACGCCGGTCACCGACTGAATGTCGAACCACGTCTGACCGTGCGCCCGTTGGAACGAGCGGATGTGTCAGTGGCAACGGGCATCACGTGGTTCACGACGGAAACGCAGTACGTCGGAACGTTTGCGCCCAATGACACTGCCGAGTACGTGTTCGGGCGTCTCCGTCAAAAAACGGTGTCAGTGACGACCCGTCTCAACTACACCTTCAATCCCAACCTTTCACTTCAACTCTATGCGCAGCCATTCTCGAGCATCGGGCGTTACGATCGATTCAAAGCGGTATCTAATCCGAGCGCACAAGACATTGGTGATCGGTTTGATTCCCTGGATGAAGCCGTCCAGCCTCTAAATGGCGGGTCAAAGTTCGGCGTCGATCG
Source organism: Gemmatimonadota bacterium (assembly GCA_036679565.1). GTDB lineage: Bacteria > Gemmatimonadota > Gemmatimonadetes > Gemmatimonadales > GWC2-71-9 > JAZDDC01. Next base: position 2,808 of record JAZDDC010000286.1, on the reverse strand, counting down.
AGACACGGATGGAGTTGACGAGATCCAATTCGGTAATCCTGACTTTGACTTTCGACAACTCCGATCGAACGTCGTTTTGCGCTGGGAGTTCAAACCGGGATCGACGCTATTTGCCGTGTGGAGTCAGAACCGAGGTGCGGTTTTGCCAACATCGCCATTCGATCTCGACGGCACGAACGTGTTCCTGCTTAAATTGAGTTACTGGCTCGCACGATGAGACTGACCGCACATCGAATGTGAATATTGCGTCAGGTCGGCGTCAGACGCGCCACGGAAAAGATCACATTGAAACGTTTACAGTAGATCACCACGCTATTCATCTGTGTGGCGTTGACACCGTCCGGGATGATGTAGCGTTGTGCGCCGGACCGTTCGCGTAGGTGATCCAACTCGACGTACTGACCCAAATCGTTACCGTCTTGCGGATTGTTGTGTCTAGACAAGACGACGCGAAGGTCCGGTCCGCGCGCGGAAGCGAACTCGTCCGTTAGTGCCAGCACGAACGTCCCGTCTTCAGTACTATCAATTGAAACGCCGCCTCGGGCCCAATGGCCACGATCGATGCGATTGAACTCGCCAGACCGTAGCGCGGTGTTGGGTGTCTCGTCTTGAGCAACGACATGTCCCGTCGTGAGCGAACTCATCCCGAGCCCCAGTGCCAACGCGGCCACACCACGTCGGCTCAACACCCCACCGATGACGGGGATTTGCGCACGGCGGATTGCCAACACGACCGTTGCGCTGATCAACACTGTCCACGCAAGCACAAACAGGGTTCCTCCGTCTCCTTGAACCACGATGCCGAGTGTGGTTAGATGTGCGCCAATGGCTCCCATCATCAGCCCAACGGCAAGGACGGCACCTTGTACTGTCCATCGGCCACTCAACAGCAGAAAAACGCTGATAGCCTCGAGCAGTCCTGATCCGATCCGTCCCCACGGCTCGGCGCCGAGTTTGGTGAAGATGTAAATCGATTCGGGGGCGCCGGTGAATTTGAAGAATAAAGTCTGCCCTAGAATTGCCGCAGCAATCACTTGAGCAACCCAGCTTATGCGTTTCGCGTTCTTGGTCATCTGAACGAACTCCATTAGAAAAAACTAATCGCTACGCGACGGATGTCGAAATGTTGATGTCCTGTGCGCGCGGACGCGAGAAGTGTTTCAAGGTTTCTTTGACCAAGAACGACAGAGAAGACGGAACGGTTCCCGAAGCGCGATTGGCGGCGGCAATCGCGAACAGCAACCTCCACTGCTTGAAGAGTGTTCCGTAGGCAAATCGCAAACTATGGTCGGGGTCATAAATGTTGGTCGATTCCGATGTCGCGCCGTTTAGCTCGACCACCGTGAAGTTCTTGCCCGCACTAAGATCCTGGACGGAAGGGGCGCGGAGATCGTATCGGCCAAAAAAGAAACCGTCAAACCGCTTACTAACTTTGTCTATTGCATCTTCGAGCGCCGGTGTGATAGCCGCTTTCCCATCGGTGAACACCGCGCCTCGGCAGTGGGTACCAACTTCCACAAGTGGAATGACTTCGTTTTCACCGGGCACGCTTGGACAGCGGGTACAATGTTTACGGAGATGAAATTGTGCCATACACACGGCGCGGCTATCCGCCAATATGAGTTCTTCCAGTGTTCGCTTCCCATCGCCGACCACGGTCGGGAACCGTTTCTTTGTGATCGAAAAAATCTTGCCGGTCGCTTGACCCGGATGACGAAAGTAAAAAATGCCGAACTCTTCGCCCGAGATATACTCTTGGACGATCGTATCCCAATGTACATGTTCGCAGTAAGCGCTCAACTCGTCTTTGGTTTTTGCAACGATGACTCCTTCTCCACGCTCGCCGACATCGGGTTTCATCACGATCGGGTAGGTTAGTCCGTGAGTTGTCATGAACGACTCCACTCGTGACAGCCGTTGTGCCGGCGACAGATCGTGCTGCAACAACTCGTAACGCGCGACATCACCGTCGCCGTTTGAAATGTTGTTGAGAATTTTGGATTTCGATTCGCCGACAAACCCCCCTGTTTCAATGCCGGGATTCACGGCGGTGAACAGCGTCAAGGACCGATGTCGGATGGCCAGCCACACCACATACACGCCGACCGGGACATAAAAGATCCACGGCGGCCAGAATTCCCAACCTTTGATCCGTTGCCAGCGCCACACCAAGAGTCGCCGACCGCGCCATGAAAACAATGGCACGATGAGTTTGAGGGCGATGAAGAACAAAGCCCCGGCAACAAGCAGGTACAGTACCAGGTGATCCTGGAACATTCGTACCCTACTGATGATCTGTGTCCCGAGGAGCGCGGTCACTCCTACGAGAAAAGGCGCCCATATGCCAACACCGATGGAAAAGTACGCCGTCATTTTTGCCAATGGCACTTTGAGGACGCCCGCAGCTAGATACGTGGGTAGTCGTGTACCGGGAACGAAACGGCTTGTTATGATAATGCGTGCGCCTTTTTTGCGAAACCAACGTGCGCTGCGCTCCACATCATCTGTGTTGGCGATCCAACTGAGCGGTGGGCGCCCTAATGCCGCTCGCCCCAGCAACCGACCGCCCAAGTAGACGAAAATGTCACCCACGACGATACCGATGAAACACGCCGCCGTGCCCGCAAAAAAACTGATTGTTCCACGCGCAACCATCAGTCCGGCGCCTACACATGTGAGGTCGTCGCTCACGAACGTTGCTCCCGCCAACAACAGCATCACCACCAAGAGGGCAATCCCCGTGGCCATGGGTGCACTCATGGGGTCGTACGGGATCTGTGCCTCTCTAATACGCGTTGCCTCGGCTTG
>JAZDDC010000285.1:0-5393 GCA_036679565.1 Gemmatimonadota bacterium | reverse complement strand
AGACGGCCAGCAAATTCGAGATGGAGATATCGTGGGCGAATCCGGCGGCGAGAACTCGGACCACGGCCCGCATGTTGAATTCCAGCTGCGACAAGCACCACCGGACTCTGAAACTCCCATTCCATTAGACCCGTTGAACTGGCTGCGTCCTCGCCGGCGGTAACGGCATAAGCCAAAGCTTCTGAATGAGTATTGCGGTTTGCTGGGATCTCATTATCATGCAAGCGTATGAATTCCTACAAACGTTCGAATGATATTGCCACCAGAGACGTGCTCATAGCCACCGCACGACCCCTATTCGCGAGCGACGGATTTCGTGGGACAACCATCAGGGCCATCGCTGCGGCTTCACAAGCCAATATTGGCGCCGTGACCTATCACTTCGGCTCGAAGCTTGGGTTGTACCATGCGGTACTCGACGACGCCACTTCCCCGGTCCGCAAGCAAATCGCGAATCTTGAGGATATTCCTGGTAATGCCCTCCAAAAAATCGAGGCCCTGGTACGGGGCCTTTTTGCATACGTCCGGCAAAACCCGGACGTCCCGCGTCTGATCTTACAAGCGCTCGCGTCGAAAGACCCGCTTCCCCCGCCGGCCCTGTTGACTATGAAAACCGTCATTGGCCAACTCACGGACTTTGTCGAAGCTGGACAAAAGGACGGCACTGTTCGGAGCGGGCCTCCACAAATGCTGGCGCTGACCTGTGGTAGCCAACCGATGTTCTTCGGCATCTATCGGCGGGCGCTTCACGAGGCCGTCGGGTTCGATCAATCCGACGACGACACCAGCCAGAAACTCACGACCACGGTGATCGACTTTATTCGCGCGGGCCTCACTCCGTTGCGGAACAATCATGTCGGGTTGGGGAAACGGACATGACGATGAGAAGCGTCTTCGCGATGGTGCTCGGCAACATCACGGTCCTCAACGCGCAAACGATATCCACGGATGTGACGCAGGACGTGAGCGTGGGGACGTTGTTCGAAGCCATTGAGCGTGGTCTTGCGGTGGACCCGCGAACGGCGGCCGCGTACGCACAGGAAAACGCAATCGCCGCCGGAGTCCGGGTATCGACTGCCACGTTATTGCCAAGCCTATCTGTAGAAGGTACGGCGACCCGTTTCAAAGAGGCGATGATAGCCGCGCCTCTTCATCGGTTCGATCCAACTGCTCCGCCAATGTTTGCGAGAACGCTCGTGCAAAGCCGCTGGACGGCAGCGTACACACTTTTTGACGGAGGAATACGCCGCGCGACGATTCGAGAGGCGCAGGCCGCGCAACACTCGGCAAATGCGACGACAAACGGTGTCGAGATGACAGTCATCGAAGCGGTGGCCACAACGTACCTGTCGGTCATTGCATGGCGAGAGTTGAACGTTGCCGAGGACCGTAGACTGAACTCTCTCCGCGGGGAACGCGACCGGGTTCAGCAGTTGTTCGACGTGGGACGCACTCCTAGAGTTTCCCTGTTGCGGGCGGACGCTGCGTTGGCCATGGCAACCGCGAGCAAGGTCGCCACGGAACAACAGTTCGATGCAGCCACGCATGAATTGGCGCGTCTGTTGGCGGTACCGATGGATGCGATCAACCCGCCACAACTTACATCAGTCGTCACCACCGGCGTCAATGCGCTGAACATAGATCAGCTCGTCAGTCGCGCCATTGAAGCCAACCCACAAATCACAACGGCCCGTTACGACGTGGAGGCCAAACGCGCCGCCGAGCGTGGTACACGGGCATCCTGGTTGCCCACCATACAACTCGCAGCGGCGGTCGTGACGTACGCGGGCTCTGGTGTGGATCTCACAGGGGAATGGCAAGGCGGGATCGCGGTGTCGTACCCCATTTTTACCGGTGGTGCGCGGGTACACCGAATCGCGGGTGCTGCAGCCGCACGTGAAGCCGCCGAGTCATCGTTGCGTGCGCGCGAACTCGAGCTGGCTATTGGTGTCGATCGTCTGACAGCAAAGGTACTTGAGAATCGAGCCCGCGTGGCAGCCCTGACCGCGGCCGTCACACATGTAGCGGAAGTTGCGCGGATCGAACAGCTCGCACTGTCCGTCGGCGCCGGTGTGCAATCGGACTTTCTTCGTGCCGAAGCGGACGTGTTCACCGCCCGTGCCGACCTTGTACGAGCGGTACACGGCGAGATCACGGCGCTTATTGCATTGGCTGGCGCGACGGGAGACCTCTCGCCAATCTGGTTACAAGACAATCTGGAGAATCGAAGATGAGCGCGAAGCAACGAATCGCAATCGTCGTCGTCGTCGTCACGACGGTTACCATTGCATGGTTGTTAGGCCGTCGGTTGCATGAAGAAGATCAACTGACCGCATCGGGGACAGTCGAGGCCACCGACGCGGATCTCGGATTCCAATTACCGGGCAGGCTCGTAACTGTGCGTGTCAGACTAGGTGACCTGGTAGCACTCGGCGACACACTCGCCACGCTCGATGACCGCGAACTCGAGGCGCGAGCCGCGGCGGCACGCGCCCAAGTCGCGGTCGCGGTCGCACGACTCAACGAGCTACAAAGCGGTTTCCGTACGGAGGAAGTGGCTCAAGCCCGGGCAGCGGTGCGGGCAGCGGCGGGACGTCTGGAGGACGCCCGCACGGATGTGCGGCGTTCCAGCGTGCTTTTTGAAGGTGGCGCGGTGAGCCGAGAACTTTTAGAAAAACACCAAACCGTTCAGGATATCGCCGACGCGGATCACGAACGGGCCACCGAACGACTTCGTTTACTCGAAACCGGTCCACGCACCGAACAGGTGTCCGCGGCACGCGCCGCTGTCCGTCAGTCGCAAGCAAATGTCGCGGTCGTCGAAGCGACCCTCAGTCAAACAAGAGTTGTCGCGCCATTTGCCGGTCGTGTCACATTGCGCCATCGCGAACCGGGCGAGATCGTCGGTCCGGGTGCCCCGGTTGTATCCATAACGAACACCGAGGACCGTTGGGTCCGGGTGTACGTGCGCGAAGACGCCGTCGGTCGGCTTGCCGTGGGTCGTGCGGTCGAAATCACCGCAGATACCTATCCAGACCGAACCTATGGTGGTGAAATAGTCTTCATTGCCAACGAGGCGGAATTCACACCGAGTAACGTGCAAACGACAGAAGAACGCGTAAAACTCGTGTACGAAGTCCGTGTCCGCATCACCCGAGACGAAACACTCGATTTGAAACCTGGTATCGCCGCCGATGTCGTACTCGAGAGCACCACATCGTGAACACGGGCACCGGTGGCATCAGCATCCGCAAACTATCTCGACGATTTGGCGACGTCAGCGCAGTCAATGAATTGACGTTTGATGTCAAACCCGGAGAACTCTTCGGGCTGGTGGGTCCGGACGGCGCAGGTAAGACCACGACATTGCGAATGATTGCGGGTGTGTTGCCGGCATCCAGTGGCGACGCATTGGTAAACGGCATCAGCGTGACCCGCGAACCGGAGAGTGTCAAACATCACATCGCGTACATGTCACAGCGATTTGGACTGTACACTGATCTTACGGTTCAGGAGAATATTTCGTTTTACGCTGATTTATACCAGGTGCCCCGTGCGCAGCGGCCCAAACGTCTCGATCGTCTGTATGCGTTCTCCAACCTCGGACCATTTGTCAACAGATTGGCTGGCAACCTGTCCGGCGGTATGAAACAAAAACTTTCCCTCTGCTGCGCCCTGATCCATCATCCCGATATCCTGTTGCTCGATGAACCCACATTCGGTGTCGATCCCATTTCACGCCGGGATCTTTGGTTAATCATTCACCAGCTGGTGGCGGAGGGCGTCACTGTATTGGCGTCAACGGCATATCTGGACGAGGCCGAGCGATGCGACCGAGTTGCGCTTCTGGACGCAGGGTCAGTCATTGCGTTAGACACACCGCAACAAATCCAATCGACGCTCGATCGACGAATGATGATGGTGCAAACGAGCCAACCGCGATCCGCGCGCGACATACTTCGTAAGACACCCGGTGTGGAGCACGCGGCACTGTTCGGTGACAAAATTCATGTGACGTTGGAGACCAACGATAGCGACTGGCCCGCGATTCAGCGCCATCTCCACGATCACGACATCAACGTTCGGCAGGCGAAGCCGTGGGCACCAACGCTGGAAGATGTCTTTATCCACCTCGTTGGGAAGTCGGTACCGTGAAATGAGTGACGACGCGGTTCGCGTACATTCGCTCACGAAACGGTTCGGCGATTTCACCGCGGTCGATAACGTCTCATTCGCGGTTTCGCGCGGAGAGATATTCGGCTTTCTGGGACCAAATGGTGCGGGTAAGACCACGACGATCAAGATGTTGACCGGGTTGATCGCTCCGACCACAGGTGAAGGGTGGGTGGCGGGAATCAGTGTCACCAGCGGATCGGACAAGGTCAAACAACGCATCGGATACATGTCCCAGCAGTTTTCGCTCTACACCGACCTTACGGTCGATGAAAACATCTCACTCTATGCGGGGCTGTACGAAGTCTCCCGAACAGAGCTTGCCGCACGACGGTTGTGGGTTTTGAAAATGGCCGGCCTCGCCGACCGGACAACGATGTTGACTGGTCAGCTTCCGCTTGGCTTGAAACAACGTCTGGCGTTGGGATGTGCGGTATTGCACAAACCGGAGATTCTTTTCCTGGATGAGCCAACATCAGGCGTCGATCCCATGGCACGACGAACCTTTTGGGATCTCATCGACTCGATGGCGGCGCACGGTACGACAGTTTTCGTCACCACCCACTACATGGAAGAGGCCGAATACTGTCACCGACTCGCGCTGATGAATCGTGGCAAATTGATCGCCCTGGACACACCGGCCAACCTGAGACACCAGATGAACCTCCCGATCATCGGGTTCATGACAAACAATCCCGCACGGGCCGTAGAAACCGTACGAACCACGCACGGCATCCACGAAATCTCAATGTTCGGCCGAGAGGTCCATGCAGTTGTGCAGGACGCGACGTGGGCTGAAACTACAATTCCCGTCTTGCTCGAGAAGGTAGGCCTTTCGTGCGGCGAGATGCGTCACGTCGATCCATCGCTTGAAGATGTATTCGTTGCACTGGTGCGCCAACAGGGCGGAGCGGTAGCGGGATGAACTTCTCGAGACTACGGGCGGTCGCCGTAAAGGAGACAATACAAATCCGGCGAGACACCCGTAGCTTGACATTGGCATTCGTCCTGCCAATGGGTCTCATTCTGTTTTTTGGGTACGCAATCACCTTCGACGTTGACGATGTCGCATTGGGAATTCTCGATCAGGATCGCAGTGCCGCGAGTCGTACACTCATCACGGCCTTTGAGAGCAGTGGCCATTTCCAGATCGTACGCTACTTCGATTCACCGAGGGAGGTTGATGACGCGCTCGATCGAGGTGATGTCATAGCAGTGTT
>JAZDDC010000284.1:0-30699 GCA_036679565.1 Gemmatimonadota bacterium | reverse complement strand
GCAGATGACACCCGCCGGTTCAAGACCCGCCAGACGGGCCAGATCGACGCTCGCTTCGGTTTGTCCCACACGTTGTAACACGCCACCGGGTCGTGACCGAAGAGGAAAAACGTGGCCGGGTCGTCGCAGATCGGTCGGCACCGTTTGCTCGTCCATCATCACTCGAATCGTTCGTGCCCGGTCGCCAGCCGATATGCCAGTTGATACGCCAAACCGGGACGCCGCATCGACACTCACCGTGAACGCCGTCTCGAGTGAATCCGTGTTGCGGGACGTCATTTGCGGTAGACCCAGATGATCGCAACGTTCAGGCGTGAGTGTGACACAGATGAGACCCCGGCCGTGTTTTGTCATGAAGTTGATCATCTCGGGGGTTACAAGCTGTGCCCCGCCAACGAGGTCACCTTCATTTTCGCGATCTTCATCGTCGGCAACGATCACCAATCGGCCGTTCCGTATGTCTTCCAGTGCCTGCTCAATTGTCCCGAACGCCATATGTTCCCCCGCGGCTACTCTGGCTCGCGAACCGCCATCAAGCGGCTTACGTACTTTCCAATCACATCGCCTTCTAAATGTACCCTCGTGCCCGCCGTAACAGTGCTAAATGTGGTATGCTCTAGCGTATACGGTATTAACGCCACCTGAACGATGTCCGGTTCCGACAACGCATTGACCGTAAGACTCACACCATCTACGGCAATAGAGCCATGCGGCACACAGATGCGGGCGATCTCGCCCGGGACACGCAAATCCACGAGGACTGCATCTTGGTTCGTCACGACGGAGACAACCTCACCAACGCCATCGACATGACCCTGGACGATGTGCCCACCAAAACGATCACCGACGGCAAGTGACCGTTCCAGGTTTACCGATTGTCCCACCACCCAATCACCGATCGTCGTGCGTCCCCGCGTGGTCACGATGGCCTGGACGATAAACCGACCCTCACGACGATCAACAACCGTGAGACACGCTCCATTGAGCGCAATGCTCTCGCCGGGCACGATGTTTGAAAACGGCGCGGCAATGGTAAACTGCAAACGGTCGGCGGTACGTGTGATATCCTCAACGGTCCCGCGCGCCGTGATTATCCCTGTAAACATAATTCCCGATCGAGTACCAAGAGCATGTCGGCCCCCAAGGTCCGTTGCTCAACCGCGGTCCATGGGCTCGCCGCATCCAATGTAATAGCACTGCGATTTCCGAACGCACGAACGCCCTGGCCAAGCCAAATCGGAGCCTGTACCCACACGAGCCGATCCACCAAGTTCTGCTCGAGCAGCGCCGTGCCGAGTGCCCCACCGCCTTCAACTAAAACGGATGCGAGGCCCAGCGTCTTCAGCTGCCGCAACGCGTCTCTCAACGTGGAGGCCGCCAACACCGTAACTCCAGTTCCCTCCACATCCGCTTTCAGTCGTGGCGCCTCCGCCGGTTCCGCCACGACATAGGTGGGTACCTGGGTGGCCGTCTTCAACAGGTTCAGATGTCGGGGAATTTTCCCGCTCTTCGAAAAGATTACCCGTGTCGGTGCCACGCGTGGTGTCACGCTGCCCCGTACCGTAAGCTGCGGGTCGTCCTCGACAGCAGTAACACGCCCGACGGCCAATGCGTCGTACCCCGCACGTAACCAGTGGGCGTAGTCCCGTGCTTCTTTACCGGAGATCCACTGGGAACGTCTGTCCACATCGGTGAGAAAACCATCGAGCGACGTTGCCACTTTAAGGGCAACGAACGGCGTTTCCGGACGGGTTGCATTCCATAAAAACGACGCATTCAAGATAGCCGCCGCTCTCTCTCCGACGCCGACATCGACGTGGACACCCCGCGCACGCAGTTGGTCCGCACCACCCGCCGATCGCGAACTGGGATCGGCAATGGCAATCACGACGCGTTCCACCCCAGCGTTGACCAACGCCTCGACACAGGGTGGGGTTTTACCATGGTGCGCGCAGGGTTCCAACGTGACAACACACGTGCTTCCCCTCGGATCGTCACATTGATCAAGCGCCACAACCTCGGCATGTGCGCGACCGAACTCGGCATGGTACCCCTCCCCGACGATTGCTCCATCGCGAAGAAGCACGGCGCCAACCATGGGATTGGGAGCAACACGCCCCCACCCGGAAAGTGCGAGTTTGAGGGCTCGCTGCATTGCCTCGGAATCTGTCATGACATGTGTCGTGCCAGGTGCCGCTAGTCTAAACGGACGCCTTCACCCGCGGTGACAAAACCAACAGACCATGCGTCTACGCCTGCTTCCTGTGCGGACGAAATCAATCGGTGGGCCGACGAGGACGGTAAGATTGCGATCAAACCAACACCCATATTGAAGACGTCGAACATCTCATCTCGTGAGACGCCTCCGGATGCTTGTAGGAAGTCGAACAACGGTGGTGTCTGCCAAGCGCCGGTATCAATCACGGCGCCCAATCCGGATGGCAGGGCACGTACAACGTTGCCCGGGATTCCACCGCCGGTGATGTGCGCCATACTATGAATCTCTTGCGCCAACGGAAGCACTATTGACGCATAGCTCCGGTGGATGCGAAGTAACGCATCTCCCAGCGTTTCGCCAAGTTCGGCGACGTGACTATCGACGGCCAACTTGAGTTTGTCAAACACAATCTTGCGAGCCAACGTGTAACCGTTGGTATGCAAACCGTCCGACGCCAATCCGACAAGCACATCGCCATTCTGCACGCGGTCGGTACCGATGGCATCCTTTGCAGGGACGACACCGATAATTGTGCCCGCAAGATCGTAGTGACCGGGATGATAGAGGTCCGGCATCTCCGCAGTCTCACCACCCGCCAGCGTCATGTCATGCGCGCGGCACGCGGTAGCGACACCTTCTACAACCGATGCAATGACGGCGGGATCGATCGAAGCCGTGGCGATGTAGTCAAGAAACGCGATGGGTTTGGCCCCGTGCACCAGGATGTCGTTCACCGAATGGTTAACAAGGTCTTGGCCAACCGTGTCGTGTCGATCCGCGGCCGCAGATACCAACACTTTCGTGCCAACACCGTCGGTGCTCATCACCAACACAGGTTCCTGAACATCTGGAACTCGAACCAAACCACCGAATGCGCCGAGGTCTCCGACAGCCAAGCTTGATCGGGCAGTGGATACCGCCTTGAGGACTCGTTCCTTAACCTCTTGACCCGACGCCAGATCGACGCCGGCCTCGCGGTAGCGCTGTGTGCTCACGACTAGTCGTGTGGTATGTCGAAGTGAACCAAGTCGTTGAACGCTCGCGCCCGGCTGGTCACTTCGGCGGGGCCGATTTCATTGAACCGTTGTATGGAAAACCGCTCGACCGCAAATGACCCCATTGTGGCGCCAAACACCATTGCACGCCGTTGGTTAGCGTGACTGAGATCTTGCGTGCGCGCCAGGTGACCCAAGAACCCGCCCGCAAACGCATCACCAGCGCCGGTAGGATCATAAATCTCCTCCAGGGGGAACGCGGGCACGTAAAAAATTTGATCATTCGGTTCAATGAGAACTGCACCGTACTCACCCTGTTTGATAATCGCCACTCGTGGACCATTTGACAGAATCCACCGGGCGGCCCGATAGATATTCCAATCGCCAGACAGTTGACGCGCTTCTGCGTCGTTGACCATGAGGACATCGATGCGCTTCATCAATTCCATCAGCGCGTCTTTTTTGCTCTCTATCCAGTAGTTCATGGTGTCACAGACAACGAAGTCCGGACTATCGACCTGATTGAGCACGTCGAGCTGAAGCTCAGGATCTATATTCCCAAGAAGGACATACTTTGCCGTTTTGAACGACTCAGGAATTTGCGGTTTGAAATCAGCAAAGACACCGAGCCGGGTTTCCAGTGTGTCTCGATTCTGCAAATCGTACGAGTATTTTCCCCTCCACCGGAAGCTCTCGCCGTCAGCGTGTTCCACCCCACTGAAATCGATTCCCCGTTTAGCCAGTTTTTGCAATTCCTCCTCGGGGAAATCATTCCCGATGACGCCAACGACCTGCACAGGGGAGAGGAACGAAGCCGCCGCACTAAAGAACACGGCCGATCCGCCCAACGCATCGGTTGTGGATCCAAACGGGGTTTCCACAGAATCTAGCGCGACACTACCTACGACAAGAAGACTCATTTCACATTCGCTCCGGTGCGGCGATTCCCAAAAGTGTGAGGCCATTTGAAAGCACGACCTGCGCGGCACGCGCGAGGACCAAACGCGCCCTGGTAACGTCTTCTGCTTCTCCAAGGACGCGGTGGCGATGATACCAACCGTGTACCAGTCGAGCCAAATCCTCCAGATACGCGATGACACGATGCGGTTCGAGAGAAGCTGCCGCTTTTTCAACGACCTTTGGATATTCCGCTAATTGTTTCATCAATTCTAGTTCGTCACTCGCGGTCAAGGCGTCGCTTGGGACATCCTTGCCCGTAACGCTAAGGGGATCGACCTCGCCATTGCGAAAGATTGCGGACAAACGTGTGTGCGCATATTGAACGTAATACACGGGGTTTTCGTCACTTTGCTTTGTCGCGAGATCAATGTCAAAAACAAACTGCGAATCCCCACGTCGCATGAGGAAGAAATACCGTGCAGCGTCTACACCGGTTTCTTCAACTAAATCGCGCAAGGCGACGTAATCGCCAGCGCGCTTTGAGAAACGTACTTCCTCGCCGTGGCGCATCACCCTTACAAGTTGAACTAGGACAGCCTTGAAGAAAGAACGGGGCAAACCCAGGGCCAGCAGCGCCGCCGTCATCCGGGCAACGTAGCCATGGTGGTCCGCACCCCACACATCGATTGCGAGGTCAAAACCACGTTCCGCCTTGGCCCGGTGATAGGCAATGTCCGGCAAAAGGTAAGTGTAGGTACCGTCGCTCTTTCGCACTACGCGACTCTTTTCGTCACCAAAATCTTCACTGCGAAGCCAAAGCGCGCCTTCGTGTTCGTACGTGACGTTGGCTTTTGCTAGGGCCTCTAGTGTTGAATCAATGGCGTCCGATTGGTACAACGCTGTCTCACTGGAGTAGACGTCCATGATGACACCGAAGTCGGCGAGATCCCGCCGTTGTTCTTCCCGTTGCGCTGTGACGGCTTCGGTGCGGCAGATTTCCAATGCCTTGGCGGGTTCGAGATCTGCAAATTCCGACCCGTGTTCAACCAACAAACGATCGGCCAACTCGCCGATGTACTCTCCGTGGTATCCGCCTTCCGGAATTGAAGCGCCGCGTCCGCGTCGTTCTTGGACCCTAGCCCACACCGACGCTGCCAATCGATCAATCTGCACACCGGCATCGTTGACATAGAACTCACGAACCACGTCGTGGCCCGTGACCTGGAGCAGCGACGCGATTGCATCACCCAAAGCGGCACCTCTGCCGTGGCCAACGTGGAGTGGCCCCGTGGGGTTGGCAGAAACGAACTCTACGTTGACGCGTTTGCCCACTCCCTGATTGCTCTTGCCGAAATCGGACGTCTCGTCGCAAATACGGCTCAGGATTGAAGCAACGGCGGAACCGGCGATCCAAAAATTAATGAAACCGGGACCGGCTATCTCCACTTTCGTGACGAGACCGCCATCGACCTTCAACTCCGACACGATCTGTTCGGCAAGCGCACGTGGGGGCTGCCGCAACTGCCGCGCCAATTGCATGGCGAGGTTGGTGGCCACGTCGCCATGGTTGGATTCTCTTGGGCGTTCCAACTTTACTTTGGTGTTGGGCGCCCCCAAGGAGTCCGCCACACGCACCAAAGCGTCGTGGAGTTCTTGGACACCGGCGTTCAGGACCCGTCTCCTTTTTTGGATGTGTCCTTCTTGGTGTCCTTCGAGGTCGACTTTTCTTTTGGCTTGTCACCCGAACCACCTGAGCCGGTATCGCCGCCATCCGATTTGGCCTTACCCTCCGGCTTCGCACGTTTGTAGTCGGTCTCATAAAAGCCAGACCCCTTGAACACCAACCCGGCACCACCGGATATCAAACGCTCGCCCCTCTTACCACACTCGGGACATTTTGCCCGCGTGTCGTCATTGATGTTTTGCAACTCGTCATATTCGTGTCCACAACCGGGACACCGATACCCGTACGTCGGCATAGCGAAAACCAAGTTTGTGTGGGTTCTGTTGAGACCGTCAACGTCTGAGACGTTACCGGAAGCGGATTCTACTGACGCCCATGATAATGGTCAAGCTGCGGCGCGGTAGGTTCCCCACACACTCCGCAAAGTGTCACAAATCTCTCCAACCGTCCCTCTGGTCCGCACGGCGTCAATGATAAGCGGCATGAGTGGAGTGCCATCCCTGGCCCCGCTTCGGAGTTCGACCAGCGCGGCCTCCCACGATGTACGATCCCGCCGTGACCGAGCTTGCTTCAACCGGTTCACCTGCTGACCCGCCAAAGCCGTGTAATCCGGTATCTGTCGCGTGGGGGCAGCTTTGTCTGGGACCTCTACGAAACTGTTGACACCTACCACCAAGGCTTCTTTAGCCTCAAGCATCCGTTGATGCCGGTACGCGGCCCGACTGATGGCTTCCTGAAAGTATCCTTGGTCAATGGCCTGTGCCGCGCCACCACGTGTGGCAACTTCGCTCAACAACTGATTTGCCTCACGCTCGATATCGTCCGTCAATCGCTCGACGTAGTAAGATCCGCCAAGGGGATCGACAGTGCTGGTGACACCGGACTCGTGTGCGAGGATTTGTTGTGTTCGCAACGCAAGCTTTGCAGCATCCTCCGACGGTAACGACAACGCTTCGTCGTAGCCGTTGGTATGTAGCGACTGTGTTCCACCAAACACGGCGGCCAAAGCCTGGACGGCAACACGTACGACGTTGTTTAGCGGTTGTTGCGCGGTAAGTGTGGAACCACCCGTTTGCGTATGAAAACGCAGCCGGCAACTCTTGTCGTTTCCCTGATACCTTTCGCGAACCAACCGTGCCCACAACCGGCGGGCGCATCGGAACTTTGCGACTTCCTCGAACAGATCGTTGTGTGCAGCGAAAAAGAACGAGAGACGCGGGGCGATAGCATCAATGGATAGGCCGGCGGCGACCGCACGATCAAGATACTCCAGCGCGTTTGCGAACGTAAACGCGACCTCCTGAACGGCCGTCGCACCCGCTTCGCGCATATGATACCCGCTTACGGAAATCGGGTTGAACGGAATTTCTTCGGTGGCCACAAACCGAAAGATATCCGTAACAAGTTTGAGAGACGGTTCGAGCGGGAAGATGTAGGTGCCTCGCGCGATATATTCCTTCAGCACGTCATTTTGAATCGTACCACGTAACGCGGTCCGCGGAATGTCCCGTTCTTCTGCGACAACGATATACATCGCGAGCAACACCGAGGCACTCGCGTTGATCGTCATTGACGTGGACACCTGATCGAGCGGGATGCCGTCAAACACAACCGCAAAATCATCGACAGTATCGATGGCTACTCCCGCACGCCCGACTTCACCATCCGAAAGGGGTGCGTCCGAATCGAGACCCATCTGGGTGGGAAGATCAAACGCCACCGAGAGACCTGTTTGGCCCGCGTCGAGGAGTTGTTTAAAACGTTCGTTTGTGGCTTGCGCGGTGCCAAATCCGGCGTATTGCCGCATGGTCCACAGACGACTCCGGTACATCTCAGCGTGAATGCCTCTGGTGTACGGGAACATTCCCGCATCACCCAACATCTCGGAGTTGACGGGACCATCGTAAATACGATCGATGGGAGACGTGGGCTGTTGTACGCGATTCGTCACAACGTTGCCGACATTTCCTCAACCAACATCCGCTCAACGAAAGACACATCATCCTTACTGCCGATGACAAGTGGAGTGCGCTGATGTAACTCGGTCGGATCAATGTCCAAAATGCGTGTTTTACCATCTGACGCTGCGCCACCAGCTTGTTCGGCGATGAACGCCAAAGGCGCCGCCTCATACAATAGGCGCAACTTGCCGTGTGGCGATTTATGATCGGCAGGGTACATGAACACACCGCCGGTGATCAAGTTGCGATGAAAGTCAGCCACCAATGACCCGATGTAACGTGCATTTTTCTTTTCGTTGGTCTGTGCATCGATTCCCTTGAAACAACGTACCACCCGGCGATACCCGTCATCCCACAGTGCGAAATTGCTTTCGTTTACACTGTAGTATTTGCCGGAGACCGGCGTTTTTAGTTCGGCTTCATGCAGCAAAAACTCGCCGATACCGGGGTCGAGTGTAAAACCGTGTACACCGTGACCGGTGGAATACACCATGACCGTGCTGGACCCATAGACCACGTAGCCCGCCGCCACCTGCTTACTCCCCACCTGCAAAAGATCTTCGAGTGTACCACACCCTTCAGTCGTCACACGCTGGTGGATGGAAAATATTGTACCGATCGAAACATTCACATCGATGTTCGACGAGCCATCGAGCGGATCAAATAGCATCGCGTACTTGCCGGACTCCGGCCCGTGCACGGGACTGATTGGATGCTCTTCTTCTTCGGAGCCCATGACACAAACCCGACCAGTGGAGCCAACGGCCGACTTGATTATCTCATTTGCGATCACGTCAAGTTTTTGCTGCTCTTCCCCCTGCACGTTTTTCCTGCCCAGACCGCCAAGGATGTCCGCCAAACCCCCACGGCGAACTTCACCGGAGATAATCTTCGACGCTAAGGCGATATCGTAAAGGACACCCGTGAGTTCCCCCGTGGCCTCCGGGAACAAACGCTCCTGATCGACGATGAAACGTTCGATAGTAATGATGTCGGAAGCAGGCAAAGCATCTTCTCCGCAAATGATACACGTCCCCGAGTGACCAACTCATAATAGCGACCGTCACTTCGAAGCGTCACCGCCCCGTCCGTGTCCGTGCGGACGATGTGAATGCCGCGGTCTTGCAATCTCCGAACGACGTCAGGCGCGGGATGGCCATACCGGTTCCTCTGCCCAACACTTATCATCGCGACTTCAGGACGAAGCGCTTCGAGCCATGCATTCCTCGTACCACCCCGCGAACCGTGGTGTCCGACCTTGAGGACTTCGATGTCCGATACCGAAGCAATCAATGTCGATTCGGCCGGCCATCCGATGTCACCCGTCAACAGCAGATCAAACTCGCGGTAGGAGACGTGGACGACGAGCGAGTTCTCATTGGGCCCCAAGGCCTTTTCCAACCATGCCCCGTGAGGATGCAGGACGGCAAAACGCACGGAATCGATGAGTAACGTGTCACCCGCGCGGGCCGACAGCCACTCCACGCCCTCCTCGTCCAAGACATCGAGGAACTCGACGTACAACGACGAACCGAGCGGGACACCAGGCTCCAATACGACCCCGGTGGGCACGTTTTGTACGACTGCCGGCAATCCGCCAAGATGATCCGCATCGCCGTGCGACAATATGACCGCGTCCAAAAACCGCACGCCGCGCCGTTTGAGAAATGGAACGACCACCCTGAGCCCCGCGTCCCATCTCAGGTTTTTTGGCCCACCGTCAATCAGCACCCATCGATCGTTCGGAGTCTTGATCGCAATAGCGTCCCCTTGCCCGACGTCCAACATATGAACCTCGAGGATCCCACGATGGCGCAGACTCACAATGGCGGGCAGGACGGCCGCCACCCAACCCACGGCACCCAAGCCATAGGCCGCACGTCGCAACGCCAGACGCCAAACAGGAGGGCGCACCGCCAACCAGACCGCCACACCCGCAAGCACGGTCCACGGCAACGCAAAGGCGACACCGGGCACGCCTTCGAGATGGCCACCGGGGATGGAGCCAAAAAGGGACGCGGTCGATTCCAGCAACGCCAGCAGAACACCCGCACCAGCCGCAAACGTTGGACCACCTAAAAGGCTGATGAATACTGCGGGCACGGCCATCGATGCCAACGGAACCGCAATCAGGTTGGCCACGAGCCCAATCGGTGCAACGTTACCAAAAACGAACGCGGTGATGGGCGCCGTACCAATGGTTGCACCGGCACTGGCGACGGCCAACCGCACTAACGGACCCCACCGTCCTGATCGCCGAGTGACGGTTCGCGCAAGTTTAATCGAGCGCGCGGTACTCCAGACCGCAAACACGGAAAGCCAAGCCCCCACAGAGCGAACGGCGAGCGGATCAAAGCAAAGGATGCACAGTACAGATACGCCGATCACCACTTCGAGCGGCGGGTTGCGACCGCGGATACGCGAACATGCCGCGATCGTGATAAAGAGTGCCGCTCGCGTAGCGGGTGTGGGAAAACCCAAGAGTGTTACGTAGGCCCAGGTGAGACCCGCAGCCCACGCCCACGGCCTCGCGCCACTGGAAAACCGGCGCAGACTGATGGTAACCAACGCCGCTACGATGCCGACATGTAACCCGGAGATTGCCAGCAGATGCGCGAGACCGGAGGCGACAAATGCGTCTCGCGTGTCCGACCGTAGATCGTGGCGGCGTCCGAGAATCATCGCCTCGACAATGGCTGCTCGATGGCCATACAAAGACACCACCCGACTGCGCACCGCGTCGCGCAGCACAAAGCGAAGCGGACGACGCACGCGCAACCGACGTGCATGGTCAATACGAAACACACCACGGCCACGCACCACGCCAACCGCCACCAGGGTCACACCGCTTTGCAATCCCTCCGGCGCAACCTGGACACGAATAGTGCCCGTACAGCCTTCCGGGTCGGCAATGACCTTCGCGGTGGTTACGCCGTTGCGACCGGGCGCATCGAGAATCCTGACCACTGCAGACCGATTGCCCCGTTGCCAGGAAAGTCGGCAGCCTGAAGCCTCGCGCAAACCCGCAATGGAACCGGAAAACCAACCGGCAAAAAGACACGCGGCAAAGAAAACGCGCCACCAACGCATGCCGATGACCGCCAGGCCAGTGGCCGCAATAAAACAAATGAGCGGAGAAACCGGAAATACCGACCCGGCACAAATACCGGTGGCAAACGACAGGACGACCGCGGAGACAGCAGGCCGCACAGCCTACCGCTTAAAACCCTACAAGTGACCGGGATGTAACCCCTGTTACACCGTCGGAACAATTACCCCAGGACCACCAACTCTTTTGTGCGGATGGGAACACCAGTGAACGTCGAACCCGTTGTACCATTGAGCCTGACGTTTTGATATGTACCAATCCACGAACCGGGACCTTCGAGTAAAACGATCTTGTTGGTCCGCGTGCGGCTCTGTAACAGATCGCCACGTCGGGCTTTTTTTTCGACGAGTACTTCGTGGGTAGAGTTGACCAACGCGACGTTGCGTTTTCTTGCAACCGCTCGCACAACACCGATGAGAGATTCAAGACGTGCGCCTGCAACACCGTCGGGAACGTGATCCTTGATCTTAACGGCCGGTGTGCCATCACGCACCGAGTATTTGAACGTGTACGCGTCATCAAACATGATTTCGCGAACCAATTCCTCGGTGGCGCGGTACTCTTGATCGGTCTCCCCGGGAAACCCCACAATGATGTCCGTGGAGATGGCGATACCGGGAACAGCACGGCGGAGGTCGTTGACCACCGCGAGATATTGCTCGCGCGTGTATCGACGCAACATCCTCTTGAGCACGCTATTTGAGCCACTCTGAAGTGGGAGGTGCACGTGCTCGCACACTTCTGGAACTTCTGCGATTGCCCGAATGACAGGTTCGGTGAAATCACTTGGATACGGGCTTGTGAACCGCACACGTTTGATTCCCTGAACCGAAGCAACCGCACGCAGTAAATTGGCAAAATCATTGGTGCCGTCGTTGTAGCTGTTGACGGTTTGGCCTAGCAACGTCACTTCCGTGACCCCAAACTCGGCGTGACGACGCACTTCTGTCACGACATCCAACAACCTACGACTGCGTTCCGGTCCACGTGTCATCGGAACTATGCAGAACGTACACCGATAATTGCAGCCACGCTGCACGGTCACGAAGGCATTTACACGGTCATGCGCTACCGGTGGTACATCTTCATAGTGTTCCCACGACCGAAATTCGACTTCGGTGGCTCGGTGACCGTCCCGGGCTCTGGCCACAAGTTCCGGTAGAGCCCGATAGCCATCGGGACCCACCACAAAGTCTACGTGCGATATACGATTGAGAAGGAGATCGCCCAGCCGTTGCGCCATGCAACCCACAACACCGAGTACGTCGTTTGCACCCTTGTGCCGTTTAAGCTCGCCAACACGCCCATAGATACGTTGCTCCGCATTCTCACGCACAGCGCAAGTATTCACCAAGATCACATCGGCATCGTCGGGTGTCTTAGCTACGTCGTACCCCTCACGGTCAAACAAACCGTAAATCACGTCGGTGTCGGCAACGTTCATCTGGCAGCCGTACGTCTCGACATACAGTTTTGGACGAGCGGAATCAGTCATCATCTTGTGCAACGACTTGGAGTGAACCCCTGGCATCGACTACGAGGTTGCCGGTAAAACGCGGTGCCACGGCCACGGCAGTTGAAAGATAAACATCCAGGTAATCTTCGGTGAGACCTCTGTACGTCCCGCTGTGCCTGCCCAGCGTTACGATGTCGGCGGGTTGCCCGATACGGTTGGACCGGTAGCGATTACCTTGCGAGGTTGCGTGTTCTCTCAATTGCGCCGATCGGCGTGCAACGACACCCGGATCAACACCGGGCCCCAAGCGCTGCGAGGACGCGCCCGGTCGTTCCGAATACGGGAAGACATGCAGGTAGGTGAATGGCAAGTCTCGCACGAGTTGCAATGTGTCCGCAAAATTCTCGTCGGTTTCACCCGGGAATCCAACAATGATATCGGCGCCGAGTCCGAACACCGGTAAACCCGATGCTATCTCCTCGCACCGTTCTCGGTAGGACGTGGCGGTGTACCAATGGCGGCCCATTTTCTTGAGTATTCGATTACTGCCCGATTGGAGCGGCGCGTGAATGTGTGGTGCTAGGCGGTCGGGCCGGTCTCGCATCAGCTCGATGAGATGTTCATCGACCTCGGTCGCTTCGACAGAAGAAAGACGGAAGCGCACGTCCGGCACTTCCGTCACCAAGCGACGGAGCAGTCCGCCCAATGACATTCCATCGATTTCCTGCCCGTACGAACCGATATGTACACCGGTGACAACGATTTCATGATGTATCTCAGCCAGCGCGGCAGCCTCGGCGATCACTTCATCCGGTGATCGCGATTGGTGCGCACCCCGCGCCAATGTTGTTGCACAAAAAGTACAGTGCTCGTCGCAGCCATCCTGAACTTTGAGCCACGCACGACTCCCCTTGCCAAACGTCCGCAGAATGGTGTCCGTCGGCGCGGGTAACCCAAGCGCCTCGAGGACTCCCTCAACATCTGCGCCAGCGACGACACTGGCAACACCGGGCAGACCGGCGATGGTACCGTCATCCAAGGCAGCCGCGCACCCCATCACCACGGTTTTTATATCCGGATTCTTTCGAGCGACACGTCGTACCAAGCCACGCATCTTAGCCTCACCGACGTGCGTGACGGTACACGAATTGACGATGGCCACATCGGCATCCTCGGGGGATCCGACGGCCACCGCGCCGACTGCTTCGAGGGATTGTCGGACGAACTCAGTATCGTACTGATTGGCCTTGCAGCCAAAGGTGTGGAGATAAACGCGCATTTACGGTGTTACGGTGATACCCACGGTAAAATGCCAACCGCGTTCTGTTGCGCCGGCGCCCTGCCTCATCAAGCGTTCGACCGCCAAATCGATTTGTGCTCGCCCGGCGGCAAACCGCGAACCGGTTCCAGCGGAGATCACGAACTCGTTAGGCTGTTCCGAAACACCGAAGGGTAAGGTCGAATACCGCGCACCCAATCGCAAGGGAAATCGCGTTTCCAAATCGGCCAACTCGATACCCGTCCCCACTTGCCACGTGTCAAATGCGCGCACGGGGTTTGCGACCAAACCGGCGGCCAGTTCCGCGGACGCGACACTCCACTTGCGCCACGTTCCTGACGTAGACCAGCGCACACGGTTCGTTAAACGAAAGGAAACCCCTCCACTGACCGACGCGGGCAGGTCAACGTCTGTCGTTGTTTCACTTTCGAGCGAACTTTCAAGATTATCATCCCACCGGCCGGCAAGAGACAGTTGGATGCGTGAGTTACTTGTGCGCCACAAAACCCCAGCTGAGAGCCCGATGCCCTCAAAGCTGAGATCTGTATCGACGTTAAACGTACGTAGTTGGCTGTCGATGAAATCGCGGCTCGCCGTGATGCGGCTCGAACCGTTGATGACATGAAAACCCGCGCCGAGGAGAAAATTGCTCTTCACACGCCAACCCACCGAACCACGCAGATCAACAATCCCACCGTCGGAGGCGACGCGATCCTCGACCTGTACCGGATTGCCCTGCACCATCCCAGTCCCGACAGTCGTGACATCAAAACTTCGCTCAGCATACGTGGACAAACTGGCCGCAAAAGAAAATGGTGTCCCACCGATGTTACCGCCCAGCATGGTATGCGGGAACCTCGTTTCGACCAACCCGGCAACTGACGTCGTATCAATGGAGTAATTACGAACTGTGGTACCGTACATTGCGCTCACACTGAGAGAGGCAAACGATGCGGTAGTTGCTGGGTTTACTGACGAAAAATTGTCGAACATTGCCCAGCCGCCGCCGAGCGCTCTGGAACGGACACTGATGGGTTGTCCCGGAAACCCAAGTCCTCGAATACCATAGACCGAGTTTTGCGCCGTCACAGAAGATGGAAGACAAAGTACAAAAGCACAGACAACCGCTGACAGCTTGGTCATTCGCCCTCAAATCTGAACGGCGGGACGTACGTGATAGTCAACAAGGGTGTGGCGCCCGGCGAGCGACTGGAGCCAACAAATAATTGTGCGAGGATTGCGCCCTCGTCAGCCGGCGTTATTCGTATCATCACTGACTGCGGACGACTCGAATCAGCCTGCCACACACGCATGAGATCGGTGATGTCCAAAGCGACGGTATCCATCGAACCAACGGCCACCAGTACCCCGGGTAAGAGCGACGCCGAATCCAAGCCACCACCACTTGCCACCAACGGGGATTTCGGACCGAAGTCGGCACTCAGGGCATCAACCTGCACACGAAACGAGTCGCCCGGCGCGCCCAGCGAAGGGGCGATGGGCACGAGGTACAACATGGCACCAACGATCTCAGACGAATCGAGGATGGCCGGTGGTATCGACAACCTCAGCAACGAGCGTGACGCTGGTGTGCCCCCCACGACCAAAATGTCACCTGCCGGCACGACCGCTTCTTCCCGTAGGAACGTGTCGAAATCGGCACCCCTGACATCACTGTGCGCGATGAGTTCGCCGTTGGCCGAATCTACCTGCACATAACGCGTGAGAACCGTGGCAAATCCGCCCTCCGTTGTGCCAAACGACGCAAACGTCGGCGTAGATCCCCTGACCGAAAGGCCGATCCCCGTGACGAAGTTGTCGGTCTCCAGATTGGGGAATGCGTTGGGTGGAAGCGTGATGAACAGGGAATCCAAAGCCACCGTGTCATCCACGGTGATGCGACCAATGATCGTGCTGTCTTCAAAATAGGGCGTAAGATCGTCGAAGGTGGTGTTTGTATCGATCGAACCGGGAATTCTATGGACCAAAACCTCGAGACCCGGCGTAGCCAAATTTCTCCGGCGCAGTTCCACGCGGACCGTGTAGGAATCGACGGAAACAATCGGCCGGGTTGCGGAACCGATCAAGATCGAGTCGGGCAGGGTTAAGAATCGTACGATCCCGCGGCTTTCGATGTCCGCGTCACGTCCGGTAACCTGCATCCGGAACCCATCGACGGCGTGCGCATAGCCACTGAAGGCGCTATCACGCTCGACGCTACTCGTCAGCGTGGTATCGAGCACCTCGATAAACGCCTCGGGACAAAAATCGGGGCAGACCCCCGGGGCGGTAATACTCTCCTCGCATGCCAGGGCTACGAACAAGGCACACGCGGACGCAACAATGGCGCGTGTTGCAAAAATGTCTCTAGAGATGGTCGGAGCCCGCATATTGGAGCTTATAAACCTTTCCTCATTCACTTGATCCCTGAATTCAGATCTTCGCGGCCGAATGCGTCAGGTAGCAAGTTGACCATAGTCCACGTGCGCTGCCCAACCGGGCCGACGGCCGTGACCCGCATATCTGGTCCAAACTCCAGCATTACCTGACGACACGCACCACAGGGGGCTGAGGGAGGATCGACAGACGTTACAACAACCATCTCTTTCAGGCGGCGGACCCCAGCGCTCACGGCCAAGATTATGGCCGACCGCTCTGCGCAGATCGTGAGGCCATAGGAGGCATTCTCCACATTCGCGCCCGCGAAAACCCGTCCCTGGTCATCCAAAACGGCGGCACCAACCAGGAAACCGCTGTACGGGGCATAAGCGTGTTCCCGTGCGGTTTCTGCCGCGGCGACCAGCTCCTGATGACTCACCCAGATGCCTCCTCGCGATCGGGAGTGAGGATCACTAATTACCGAGAAGGAAGCAAGGACGGAGGGAGATCGCGTTTACACGTAAACACGAGGAAGTCTGCTTCCCAACCCCGTCAGAATCTCGTAGGAAACAGTTTTGGCCCACCCGGCAAACTCATCCAACTCGATGGCAGGGCCCTCACACGGACCAAAGAACGTCGCCACGTCGCCGGGGGCCGCACCACCATCATGAGGCAAAGCCACCATAGTCATATCCATCGTCACCCGGCCCACGACCGGGACCCTACGACCACCGAGAACGACCATACCAAGCCCCTGTACTGAGCGGCGCACTCCATCGGCATACCCGGCGCCGAGGGTAGCCACCACGGTGTCCCGATCCGCCGTCCAATCGGCTCCATAGCTGACGGTGTCCCCCCGCCGCACGGTGCGGACACTTACCACCCGGGCTTTCAGCGCAGCCACGGGTCGAGGCGACGGCTGGTCAACACCGACCCGACCGCCATAGAGAAAAACGCCCGGACGAGTAAGATCGGTTTTTGTGTCGTCGTGAAAGGCCCCGGCACTATTTGCGACATGCACCAACGTTTTATCGGGGAAATTTGCTGTCCGGGTTACGGCGCCGAACCGCTGCGACTGCTGTTGGACACTTGCCACGGACGTATCGGCAGAATGGAGGTGGGTGAACACACCTTCGGGTTTGCACACAAAGGCGGCTTCGAGTGCTTCGTGTTTGTCCCAAGGCACACCGCCACGACGCATTCCGGTGTCAATTTCCAAATGGAATGGCCGACCCCACGACCGCATGATTTGAGGATCATCCAACACCGGGCGGATGTTGTAGTCACGATATGCCGGGAGGTTAGCTTCGAGCGCGGTTGTAAACGCGACGATGGGTCGTTCGATTCCCGCGCGCCGCAACTCGACACCCTCCGCAACAGTTGCGACGCCGAACCCCCAAGGCGACAGGACTTCGAGAGCACGCGAGACAGGTATAGACCCGAGCCCGTAGGCGTTGGCCTTAACCATGGGAAGTAGACGCCCGCTTGGATTTTGCTGATGGATGGTGCGTGCGTTCCGCACGATTTCGTCCAGCGAGACGTCAACCCACGCGTGATCGATTCGTTCTTGCGTTGACATAGACGGTGATGCGCCGATATTAACCGGCCTTATGACGCAACTGCAAGAACCAAAGGCGCTTGGGCGCATCGTCGAACTCGTCAGGGACCTCCGCACCCGTTGCGCATGGGACACCGCACAAACACGCGAAACACTGCGACCCTACCTCGTCGAGGAAGTGCTTGAGCTGGACCACGCGATCAGCAACTCCGATGAAAACCAAATTCGGGCCGAACTTGGCGACGTGCTGCTACACCTCGCATTTCAGATCGCCATCGGCGAAGAAATGGGAACGTTCGGCGCCGAAGATGTTGTTAGAAGCACAGAGGAAAAGATGTGGCGACGCCACCCACATCTTTTTGGCGACGGGGGAGCCGTGACCGATGACAAAACCGACCAGAAGACAGGGACCACACGCCAACACCCCGGCTGGGAACGTCTCAAGCTAAAGGAGAGAGACGGCCGAAGCATGTTGGACGGCCTCCCACCCACGTTACCCACGCTGCTCACCGCATTCAGACTGCAGGAACGCGCGGCCGGCGTAGGTTTCGACTGGCCTGACGAAAAAGGCCCTCGGGAAAAAGTTACGGAGGAACTCTCCGAACTCGATCACGAAATCAAAACGTCACAGGGCGAACCTGCACACAACAAGGACCGCATAGAATCCGAGCTGGGCGACTTGATGTTCGCGGTGATAAACCTCTCCCGAAAACTCGGTGTGGATCCGCGCACGGCCTTGGAAAAAGCGAATCGGCGTTTCTCCGGACGGTTTAGGGAGGTGGAGAGGCTTGCGGAGATAAGGGGGATACGGTTCGGAGAGGCAAGTCTTGAGGAGTTGGATGTGTTGTGGGAAGCGGCGAAGAAGAAAGTTGATTAGCAAACCATCAAGGATACAATCGATGCATCTGCCGAGGAAATGCAATTGCCTCACGCACATGTGGTATCCCGCAGATCCACCCTACCGTGCGTTCAATGCCCAGCCCAAACCCTGAGTGTACAAACGTGCCGTAACGCCGCAGATCCAGGTACCACTCGTACGGCTCTACGGGTAAGCCCTCCTCTTTGATACGGCTGAGCAAGACGTCAAAATCATCCTCACGCTGACTGCCACCGATGATTTCGCCATACCCTTCGGGTGCGATACAGTCGTTATTCAACACGGTGCGGGGATCCGCATCGTTCCGTTTCATGTAAAAGGCTTTGGCACCGCGGGGGTAATTAAAAACAAGCACTGGTTTGTCGGATGCTTTGGCAATGGCCGTCTCTTCCTCAGCACCCAGGTCGTTTCCCCAGGTGATGTCATGTCCGTCTGCACGTAGTTTTGCGACGGCATCTGTGTAGGAAATTCGGTCGAAGGGAGCCGTTACTTTTTGGAGTGGAGTGAGGTCGCGTTCGAGTATTTCCAATTCGTCTTGGCAGCGTTCCAGACATCTCCCCACGATGTATTCGACAAACAATTCCTGGAGGCGCATGTTGTCTTCGGCATCGTACCACGCCACCTCGGGTTCCACCATCCAAAACTCGGTGAGATGACGACGTGTTTTGGATTTTTCCGCACGGAATGTCGGACCAAAGCAATAAACTTTCCCCAAAGCTGCCGCAGCTGCCTCGAGATAAAGCTGACCCGTTTGTGCCAAATATGCTTGACCTAGGTCAAAGTATTTCGTCTCGAAGAGATTCCCCGCCTCTTCGCCAATGGCCCCGGTGAGCAGTGGGGTATCGACGAGGGAAAAGTCACGATCGTAAAAGAAATCCCGAATGGATTGCACGACTTCGTGGCGCACACGCATGATTGCGCGCTGCCGTTTGGTTCGTAACCACAGATGACGGTTTTGAAATAGATATGCGGTTCCGTGCTCCTTGGGCGTAATGGGAAAATCAATGCTGGATCCTACGACGGCCACCGCGGTCAACCCGAGTTCAACACCACCTGGCGATCGTGCGTCCGAACGGACGACACCGGTCACTGCCAAAGACGTCTCCTGCGTCAGCTCCTTTACGTTTTGCCAGGTCGAGTCGTCCACTTCGTTTTTAACCACGACGCACTGGAGGTATCCCGTGCCATCACGTAGGACCAGAAAAGCAATTTTTCCACTCGAACGGGTACGATCCACCCAGCCACGAACAGTGACGGTTGAATCGACGAGGCCCGGAAGGTCTTTGATCCGTGTGACGTCGTGCATTTTTTTGAAGTGGTTAGGAGACGTACTGAGTCACAAAACGGCGTCGCACTTTGCCCCGAAGACAAAGTCACTTTCCGTCAAACCGTCGATCTTGTGTGTCCAAATGGTGATACCCACCTTGCCCCATGCCAAATGAATGTCTGGGTGATGCCCCTGGTCTTCGGCGACCTTTCCCACCCGGTTCGTGAAGGCAAGCGCCTGCACGAAATCCGGGAACACAAACGTCTTCGACAGATGGTGGTTTTCGACAACGTCCCAATCATTGCCGAGTTCATCGAGCAAAGATGTGGTTTGCTTGTCATCCAACGGCGGAACACCACCGCGGCACGGAACGCAATCGCGTGAAGCGAGACTTGACATGTTACACATTGTAGCGGGGCACACGCGCTCGCGGAACCGCCATGCAGGCTATCCAACCCGAAAAAGTTCCATGCCCCGCTCGTAACGACGTTCCAACCGACGTCGCAACGCGTCATGGGCCGGTTTGGTGAGGTCAGGATCTTCTTGTATCAGTTGCAACGCGGGTTGTCTTGCCGCCTCGATCAAATCTCCGTCCGTGGCAAGGTCGGTGAAACGTAGCTCCACTCCACCGGACTGTTTGGTCCCCGCCAATTGCCCCATGCCCCGTTCCTGCAAATCCAATTCTGCTATCTCGAAACCATCCGTCGTGGCTGTGAATTTCTGCAGCCGTTCGGCACCCAACTTCCCCACGGGGATCAAGATGCAATAACTCTGCTTGCTCCCCCGCCCAACCCGACCACGCAACTGATGCAACTGAGCCAGGCCGAAACGCTCAGGATGCTCGATCACCATAACGGTGGCATTGGGAACATCGATTCCAACCTCAATGACCGTCGTGGCAACCAAGATCGAAACCTTCCCGTCACGAAAGGATCGCATAACCGCGTCCCGCTCATCCGGTTTCATGCGTCCGTGTACCAGTCCAACGGACACCGGCTCCACCGCGGCCCTCAACTCTTCGGCCATCGTCGTGGCAGCCTTCAGGTCCACTTTTTCCGATTCGTCAATGACCGGGTAGACCACATACGCCTGACCACCTTGTGCGCATTCCTGTTGCAGGAAATCATAGACCTTACCACGTTGTCGATTGGTGCGGATGGTGGTTTTCACTTCACTGCGACCCGCCGGTTTTTCTTTGAGAACCGACATATCCAAATCGCCGTACATGGTGAGCGCCATTGTCCGCGGAATCGGTGTCGCCGTCAGCAGCAACACGTCGGGCTCCGATCCCTTTTCGATCAACTTGGCCCTTTGCTCCACACCGAAACGGTGTTGTTCATCGATGACGACAAGCCCGAGCCTGCGGAACTCCGTATTGTCCTGGACCAATGCATGGGTACCGATAATTATCCGCGATGCTCCATCGGCGATGCGTCGGCGCGCCGCCGTTTTCTCTGACGCCTTCATCCTGCCCAGGAGCACTTCCGGGACGATGTTGAGAGGGCGGAGCAATTTTGCCATTGTGCGCATGTGCTGTTCTGCCAAGATCTCCGTTGGCGCCATAAACACCGCTTGCCCATCGTTCTCAACGGCCAGCAACATCCCGAAGAGTGCTACAATCGTCTTGCCGGATCCGACATCACCCATCAGTAAACGGTGCATACGCTCCGGAGACGTCATGTCTGCCGTGATTTCCCTGATGGCGCGTTTTTGATCCGAGGTCAACGCAAAGGGAAGATTTTCCTTGAGGGCGCTCGTCAACTCCTTCTTGAGTACGTGTGCGCCCCCTTTTGACGACGTCTTTGCGAGATGACGGGCCCGAGCTACGACGAGTTGGAGGTCCAGAAGTTCGTCAAACGCTAACCGCCGTCTGCCCTGCTCCGCTTCTTCAAGCGATTGGGGTCGATGTACATGTTCTATGGCCGCACGAAGTTTGGGGAGTCCGTTCTTCGATATGAGAGAGGGCGGGGTCACATCCTCGAGCAACGGGAGCAACTCATCCAAATGATCCGCAACCAATCGCCGGATCTGGCGGTGCGTTAAACCTTCCGTTGCGGAATAAACCGGTATGACCAGTCCGTCCTGGGTCTCGTCGCCTTCGTCATCGCGTTCCGCCAGCACGACATGTTCACGTGGAGAGATCTGTCGGCCGTGATAATATTTTACCGGACCGGACACCAACAAGAGCTGACCCTCTTTGATAGACCGATCGAGAAACGCCTGGCCAGGCCACGCACACTCGATGAGTCCGGTGTCGTCCCGTACGATTGCACGAAAGATCCGGAGTCGTCTACGCGTGGGCAACACACCCTTGGACACAACACGGCCAATAATCGCGACGTCGGTGCCCACATCGGCTTTCACGATGGGTGTCACTGACGTGGCATCCAGATAACGATGCGGAATGTGGTAGAGCAGATCTTCCGCGACACGTATGCCCATACGCGCGAATGCCTCAGATCGTCGTGGTCCGACGCCCTTGAGGAATTGTACACCTGTGTCTAGACGCAGTGGCATCAGGTACCAACAAGTCTCTCGGCAAAATGGCGGGCATCGAATACTTCAAGATCGTCTATGCCCTCGCCAACACCGATATATCGAATCGGGATGCGCAATTCGCCACGCAACTGTACGACGGCACCGCCCTTTGCGGTCCCATCCATCTTTGTCAGGATCAAACCGGTCACCGGAACGGCCCGGGAAAACGTGCGACCCTGTTGAATGGCGTTTTGACCGGTCGTACCGTCCAGCACCAAGAAGCTTTCGTGGGGCGCACCATCGCACCGCCGGCCAACCACGCGAACGATCTTGGTCAGTTCCGTCATCAGATCCGAGTGTGTGTGTAATCGTCCCGCCGTATCGACAATGGCAACATCGATATTTCGGGCTCGTGCCGCTTCGACCGCGTCGAACGCAACCGCGGCCGGATCGGCGCCGGGTGTTCCGGTCACACAGGGCACGTTGAGCCGGTCCGCCCATATCTGCAACTGCTCATTGGCGCCGGCACGGAACGTATCCGCTGCCGCGAGTAAAACTGAGGCTCCCTCACTCTTGAGCTTTGACGCTAACTTGGCCGCTTGGGTCGTCTTCCCCACGCCGTTGACACCCAGCATGACAAAGACCGTTGGACCATCGGGATTCATGTTGAGACTTTTTTCGATGGACTCGGCGCCGTCAAGTGCATCGACGATCTTACCAACGAGCCATTCTCGCATGGCCGCTTCGCTTTTCAATTTTCCGCGGCGTGTTGCAGTTTCCAGTTCTTCAATGAGATCGAATGCGGCCGGGCCAAAATCTGCTTCTACCAGGATTTGTTCGAGTTGCTCAATCTTTTCGTGGCCGAGCCCCTTAACCAACACCGACACGTCCGTGAGAGCCACATCACGGATGGCGCGCCACAGGCCACGGCTCACGGCAGACCCATACGTTGTCGCCAAGCCCATTCTGCGGCGAATGCCGCCACCGCAACAGCAAACAGCCACCATCGCTCACGTGTGTATTTCACAAAAAGTGCAAACCCACCCGATGCCTCACGTGGCTGGATTCCCGCCGCGCGAAGATGAAACTCATCCGAGTAATCCTCCACCGCCACAATGCCACTCGTTTCGCGCAGCGAAGGAACCGCCCAGCGGTAGACACCCGGTGGGAGTTTGAGTCGCGATTCGTCAGACGCATCAAAGAACAGGACCCGTCGCTCAGTGGAATCCGGACCCGTGATTACAACTGCAAGAGAATCCGGCACATCGGAGCCGCGCCAACGAAATGTCACCGGTCGTCCCCGTGACACATACCGGTTGGTCGAGACCTGAGACGTCACGATAGGCTCGCCAGTATCGAGCAACCAGTCGATACCCGAGGAGAGAACCGTGCGATACGCATCAAGTGACGCACCCCCTCGTAGGGCCCACCTCCACATACCGCCGGCGGCAGTCGTCAGACGACGCACACCGCTGGAGTCCTCTCCAATCAACAACGGCCGGTCAGCACCGCGCCGACCCAGCCTTCCGGACAACGCGACCCACTGGTCCGTTCCGGCAACCAAGGGCACGATACCGGTCAGCGGCGGCAGTGAATCCCATGCGACAGAGGCCAGCTCCCCGGCCACCGGCGACGCGGGGACGCCGTCGGTGACGTACCAGTCACCTTCGAAGAATTCGGTTTCGCCCACCGTGCCCGCCGGCCAATGCCAAAACGGAGCGCCAAGAAGCCATGGCGCGTCACTGCGTGTGATCACCAGCGCCGCATTTTGCGCAACACGTTGCACTTCTTGAGGAGACACGGTCGATAAGCTTTGCATGTCGAGCCAGCGTTGATCTCCCACTCGGGCGAACCCACGCAACCCGGTGCGCACGATATGATTCATCTCGCGCGCCAGGAACCGACCCTCGATGTCGGCTGGGTCCACCAGGACCACCACACCCGGTTGTGTGGTAACCGTCAGCAGTCGTATGCGTGTGTTGTCACGCAACTCGGTGTCCCCGGGGGCGGTCAACGTGAAGTGAACGACATTTGTCCCAACAGCCAACGTAGCAGACGGAATGTTGATCGTTCGTCGGCCGGTACCTGGAGATGCCGGGAGATCGATCTGCGAGTTATGAACCCGCCGCTGCCCAATCATGACATCGAGCGTGGCCGCACCAGCGTCTAACCGCCCCCATGTGCCAATAGTGAGCGTGATCCGGGCGGTGTCCGTTTGAACCACGAATTCATTTACGTCAACATCTAACAACGCCACATTGGCCGCGGTGTCCCGCTCGACGACAACGACAGAAACGCCACGCAGCAAACTTTGCGAAATTCCATGGATATCATCCAACTCCCCGTCGGTCACAACGGCCACCGGGCCTGAACGTCCAGCGGCCACCCGCAGTGCGGAGGCCAAGCGGCTGGCGCCATCCGTGGGCCCGTTTAGACTATCGTACGTGGCCACCGATGAACCAAAAGTCAAAAGGGTACCACCAGTGGCCAGCGAGCGCGCGGTATCCAACGCAACGTTCCACTGTGACCCCGCCGCATTCATGCTCAGCGAGACATCGAGCAAGACGGTCGGGGGTCCGCCCTGCGTTCGTGAGGTAGACGCGGGATTGAAGAACACCAGCAGAAGCGCGACCAGCCCGACCGTCCGTAACGCCGCCAAACCAAGTCCCGCAGGACCGACGCTTTCGCGGAACATGTAGACGATCACCGCAACGACGGCGGCAGCCAGTGCTGACAGAATGACAGGGAGCACGCGGTTCGCTAGTTGAAGTTGTGGGTAAATGTACGACGGCGGGGCGAAAGAAGAAGCGGTACGTGTTGTGGACTAGCGGTCGAAAAACTCCGAGGCTTGAAGCATGCGATCAAATTCGGCTCGTACCGCGGCGAATTCGCCTAGTCGTTGCCGTGGCAACGGCTCCCCATCACCCAGATCGATATTGCGATGATTTACCTGTCGCCCGTTCTTCAGAAACTCGTAGTGTACATGGGGACCATTGGCCAAACCGCTCATCCCAACCCGCCCAATGATGTCACCCTGCTTGACGCGGGTACCGGAGCGGAGCCCGCTTCGCAGAGCACTCATGTGTGCGTAGCGAGTTTCGATGCCCTTTGGATGTTTGATTGACACCATCAAACCATACGTACCGTTGCGGCCCGCGTGATCAACCACACCGTCCCCGGTAGCTCGAATCGGTGTGCCCATGTAAGCGGCGTAATCTGTGCCGAGGTGGGCGCGGTAACGTCGTAGTACCGGATGGAATCGGCGTCGCGAAAACCCCGAGGAGATTCTTTTGAAATCGACCGGGTATTTGAGAAACGCCCGATGCATGGAACGTCCCTCATCATCATAGTAGGTGTTCTCGCCGCGATCGTCGGGCAACACGTATGCGGCCATGGACTTTCCATTCACCTCCACCACCGCGGCCAGCACCCGACCGAAACGGACATCTTCCAACTCTGACGTGTACCGTTCGTACAGAATGGCGAAGGTGTCTCCGGGTCGTGGATCGCGTGTGAAGTCAATCACCCAACCAAACACAGCCTCGGCGGTCGCCCAAACCAATCGGCTTCGCTCGCCAGGCGAGAGTACTGCAGTGGGTATGCGTTGACGTATGATCGCGTCCAGCGAACTGGCCGAATCAGAAAACGTACCCGTGGCCAAGTGAACGGATGTAGACCAACCCACGGCAATGCGTTCGGCCGTCCAATCGCCCTCACGTTCGCGCGACACTCGCAGGAACGCATCGTCATCGAGCCGCAGCTCAACCTGGTCTGGCGTAACAGAACCGGTCGGTATACGGAGACCAAACGTTGTTTCGGGTCGGATGCGACGCGGGTTCATGCCCTCTACCCGTGCCGCGGCAACCAGGTTTTCAACCTCGACGGCACCAAGCCCGTGGCGCGCGAACATATGTGAAAGGGTTTCGTTACGACGTAGGTTGTCACGCTCTATGCGGTACGCTTCAGTGACAAGCAACGGCTCAGCGACCAACGTGGGGTTGCCCCTGGGTCCACCAAAAATGAACACCGTACTCACAAGAAAAAGCGCGGCGGCCCCGACCGCGAGGTGACGCGGTCGCATCAGTCCATTTGTCGCCGGATAAACGTTGGGATTTCCATGTCGGCTAAATCATCACGTGGTGGTTTGGGAAGCGGCGGTGGAGGCGTTGGTGTCGGAGCGACGTACGCACCAGACGAACCACCAACGGCCGCGGCCCGTTGTGGGAACTGTAATACTTGTGAGGATTGGTTGCGCGCAAACGGTCCCTGACTTGCCTTGTCGGCCTGGTCAAAACCCGTGGCGATCACGGTGACGCGAACCTCACCGTCCATGCTTGGATCGGCCACGGCACCGAAGATTATTTCTGCATCATCACCGGCAGCCTCGTGAACAATTTCACTGATTTGCGTGGCCTCACCCAGGGCAAGGTCCTCACCACCGGTGATATTGACCAAAACGCCTGTCGATCCTTGAATGGAGACATTGTCGAGCAACGGACTCGAGATAGCCTGTTGCGCCGCCTCCAAGGCTCGATCTTCGCCACGTCCCATTCCGGTTCCCATCAACGCGGCACCGCCATTTTGCATAACGGTCCGCACATCAGCAAAATCGACATTGATCAGACCGGTGACCGATATGAGTGTCGAGATGCCTTGTGTCGCATGGAGGAGCACCTCATCGGCCTTCTTGAGAGCCTCCTGGAACGGCACGTTCTTACCAACAACAGCAAGCAACCGTTCGTTGGGTACGACAATCATGGTATCGACGTGCTTACGCATTTCGGCGATACCCATTTCCGCCTGACGCATACGCTTCCGACCCTCGAACAGGAACGGTTTGGTAATGATGCCCACCGTTAGCGCGCCAACATCCCGCGCAAGTTGGGAGATGACGGGCGCCGCACCCGTGCCGGTGCCACCACCCATGCCACACGTCACGAACACGAGATCCGCTTTATCCAATACGGCCAACACGTCGTCTCGGTTTTCCTCGATGGCCTGCCGGCCGATCTCGGGACGCGCACCGGCGCCGAGACCACGGGTGAGCTTCTTCCCGATCTGAACTTTGACGTCAGCCGAACTATTTCCCAGCGCCATGGAATCGGTGTTCACCGATACGAATTCCACACCCATGAGATGCTCGGCAATCATGCGGTTGACCGCGTTGCCGCCGCCGCCACCGACCCCGACAACCTTCATTCGAGCGTTTTGCGCGATCGTTTCCTGTAGTTCGAACACCATTACGTTTCCTCTAGAAGAAATCCTGAAGCCAGCGTTTGACAGGCCCCAATATTTTCCCAACTCGCATATTACTTGGTTCGTCGAATTGAATCGACTCCCTGGCCGCGTACATCACCAGTCCAACCGGTACTGCGTAGCGCGGCGCGTTCACACTATCGACCAGACCCGTCACATTTTTTGTCGGAGTCCCAAGCCGCACCGGTAAGGCAAATACCTCACGGGCCAACTCGACCATACCGGGTAAGTGGGCACACCCGCCGGTCAAAATCACCCCGGACGGCAATTGTCCCGTATATCCAGCGGCCTCTACTTCATCGACCACCAGACGGAAAATTTCGTCCGTTCTTTGGTGAATGATGTGTGCTAACAACTCTCGCTGCGCACGTCGTTGACCCTGGCCCGGCGTGCTCGGTAACTCGATGGACTCTTCGGAACCAACCAGCGGTGCGTACGCTGCACCCCATTTTTGCTTGAGGCGTTCTGCATCCGTTTGCGTGACGGTCAACCCATGCACGATGTCGGCGGTGATGGATTCGCCCGCATAGCCGATGGACGCGAGATGTCGTATGCGACCCTTTCGTAACACCGACACACCGGTCGTCGATCCACCCAAATCGACTAGGACGCAGCCAAGTTCCCGCTCTTCCTCAGTCAAAACGGCAACCGAGGCGGCAAGCGGTTCCAAAACGAGTCGGCCGAGCATGAGCCCAGCGCGTTCTAAGGATTTTCGGACATTTTGGGCGGCCGCACTCACGACGGACACGAGATACATCTCGACTTCCAAACGCATGCCAGTCATTCGCACCGGGTCGCGGATGCCATCCTGCTCATCCACCCGATAAACCTGCGGAATGGAGTGTAACAGTTCGCGATCCTGTCCCATGCTAACGGCGGTCGCGACATCGTTCACCCGATCGACGTCCGAGCGAGAGATTTCATCGCCGGTAACCGACACGAGGCCCTGCGAGTTGCGTAACTGCACATGTTCGCCTGCAATGCCACAATACACGGGTGGCACTGGGACACCTGCCATGCGTTCTGCATCACGCATGGCCGATTGGATGGACCGGGTGGTGACGTCGATATCTCGGACGAGCCCACCGCGAACACCGGTTTCTCTTGCCAACCCAACACCCAGGATCTTGGCGCCCACAGACCGATCCCCACCGGTTATCTGGGCGATGACGGCACACGTTTTGGTGCTGCCGAGGTCCAAACCCGCAATGATATCGCCCGGTTTCATCGTAACGTCACTCGTTTCACGACCATCCCTTCGAATCTCGCATCGAGTTCGTCGAACTCCGCCTCAGAGTCAATGAACCGCTGCCGAACCGTCGCAAGCGAAACGGTGGTTTCACGCGCGGGAAACAACGGCAAGAAAAATCGTCGATTTCCCGCCGTGAGTGCCACGCCACCGGCATCATCAAGCTCCGCGTGTTCGATCACATTGAAAAAAGATACGTCCACCTTGCGTACCGCATCTAACACAACGGTGAGTCTTCGATCCGCGTCCTTGACCACCGGTAAATCGAGGTTGCTGACCGTGGGGTCGTACGGGAGCGGGCGCGCGTCGGCGTCCAATGGCACCAACGTACCCGTTGCAATCGCGAATGCCACCGCGGGACGTTCCTCAATCAGGATACGAAGTGTTCCTGGTAGCCGTCTTTCCAGTTCGACGCTTACAACACCGGGAATACTGGCAATACGCTTTTCGGCGCTTCGTAAATCGCGGAATAAATTGCCGACTTCTTCCAATCCCGCCGCATCCAAGATTTGATCGGGCGCAAGATGTTGCACACCGGAAATCTCGACTTGTCGAATCTCAAAGAACGCAAACCGACTCAGGACGTGTGGCGTTCCAATACCCACACCCACCACACCGACGGCCGCCAACACGGGTGCCACGTATTTCATGCCGCCTCCTGCGCAAGACGGTGTGTCAGCTCGGCAGCCGTTAGTGTGATGTCTCCCGCGCCAAGCAGCAACACCACATCACCAGGTTCAACCATCGAGATCAGCCGCCGAGCCAAAGCGGTACGATCCGGAATCCAGTGTACAAGCTGACCGTCCCCCACCGCATCTGCCACGAGTTTGCCCGTCACGCCTACTATTGGCGATTCTCGAGCGGGGTAGATGTCCGTCACCACAACCACGTCGGCTGCGCGTAACACATTGCCAAACTCAATGTGAAATAATTGCGTCCTGCTGAAAAGGTGAGGTTGAAAAACCGCAATCACCCGGCGGTTGGGATACCGTTGTCGCGCCGCATCCAACGTCGCGCGAATCTCCGCAGGGTGGTGCGCATAGTCATCAATGACGGTCACTCCACCAATTTCCCCAACAACTTCGAAACGCCGACCCACACCTTCAAATTTCTCCAAAGCCGTCGCGGCACCGGCTACGTCCTTCCCGAGTGCGTGCACGGCAGCAATGGCGATCGCCGCATTGCGCACGTTATGAAGACCGGGCACGGAGAGCCGTATATCCACACACGTCCCATCGACAAACACCAACCGGCATGAAGAGCCGTGCTCGTCTCGTGTCAAAGCCCGGATCCCAATATCGGCGTCGTCCGCGGTACCCACGGTCCAATGTGGAACCGTCATGCGCGAAGCGATGCGTCTGGCACCGGCGTCGTCCGCACTGAAAATTGCGCGTTCGGATCGGTTGGCGAATTCAACGAATGCATCCTCGAGCGACTCGAGGTCGCCATAACACTCGAGATGATCCGCCTCGACGTTGTTTACGATCGCTATCGTTGGGTACAACGCCAAAAAGGACTTGTCGTACTCATCCGCCTCGAGCACGAACAGATCGTCGCCCCCGTGTTTTGCGTTGCCACCCCACGTAGCCACACGACCACCGACAATCCCCGTGGGGCGCGCGTCTACCGCCGTTAACGCATCCGTCAACATGGCCGTCGTCGTGGTCTTACCATGGGTTCCGGAGATACCAACCACCGTTGCACCACGTACGATCTCCGCAAGCGCTTCGGCGCGGCGAACTGTTGGCACACCGATTCGGTTGGCTTCGACAAGCTCTTCATGGTTTGGAGACACCGCAGATGTGTAGATGACCGCTCGAGTTCCCAGCGCGTGATCCGCGCTATGGCCCTCTTGGACCGTGGCACCGGAAGCGATTACATCTGCGGACGCGCGGAGGTCAATGTCGCATCCAGAGACTTCGACCCCCCGGCGTCTCGCAACCTGCGCGAGCGCACTCATCCCTGCTCCGGCGATGCCCATGAAATGGACCGGCCGGGGATCCTTCGGGTCGAATAGCCGCATCGACCGTCAA
>JAZDDC010000283.1:0-5019 GCA_036679565.1 Gemmatimonadota bacterium | reverse complement strand
GCAGGCGTGGGCGGTGGTGACAAAAGGGGCCAAACGTCCGTATCGCCTGTACGCGCTCTCCAATGTAGGCTCGTTACTCGCGTTACTTAGCTATCCAATTCTGTTTGAACCTTGGTTGGGACGTCACACGCAGGCGCTGGTGTGGTCGTTTGCATTCGTCGGATTTACAATGGCAAGTGCGTGGACGGCAATCACCGTTTGGAGAACAAATCCCGCACCGAATCCGTCCGGCGTAGCCGTTACGCGTGCGGCCATAGAGCCCCCGACGCGTTTGCGACGTGTCTTGTGGATCTTGCTTCCCGCAGTCGCGTCGATGTTGTTGATCTCCGTAACCAACGAGATATCGCAAGACGTAGCAGCGATGCCATTCCTGTGGATTTTGCCGCTGAGTCTTTACCTGCTCAGCTTTATCATTGCGTTCGACAAGGACCGTTGGTACACACGGTCGATCTTCATCAGCGTGCTCTTCCCGGCCATTGGTGGCATGGTTTGGGTATTGTTTCGCGCGGGCACGGTCCCCCTGGCCCCTCAAATCGGTTTGTTGTCTTTCGGTCTTTTCATCTGCTCCATGGTTTGTCACGGAGAGTTGGCCCGGCTGAAACCCGATCCAACACGTTTAACCGAGTACTTCTTGTGGATCGCCATCGGTGGTGCACTCGGTGGGATCTTTGTCGGCTTGCTTGCATACTGATGTGTGTAGGGCTTGTCTTTGTAGCGTTGCTGACTGATCCGAGTTCCAAGCTGTACGGAGGACGACCGATCCCCGTTTGGTTAGCTCTTGCCGTGGTTTACGTTGCGCTTTCGTACACGCTCAATCGACAGGTGGCGCTGGTGTTCAACGGGGTGGTCACGATGAGCCGGAACTTCTATGGTGTGTTGACCATCGTGCGTTACGATGAGGGGACACCCGATGAGCGTCTCACACTGAGAAATGGAATGATTGATCATGGCATGCAGTTTACGGCGCCAGATAAAACGCGTTTACCGGTAACGTACTATTCATCACAAAGTGGTTTGGGGATCATGTTTCGCAACTTCCCCCGGCAAACCGAACGTCGCGTTGGCTTGGTTGGGCTTGGTGCCGGGGTCGTGGCGACGTATGCTCGTCGCGGAGATACGCTCAAGGTGTACGAGATCAATCCTCAGGTGACTGTGTTGGCTCGTGAGTGGTTTTCATATCTGGACGAGTCACCGGCCGAGATCGAGATCGTGCATGGTGACGCGCGGCTGTCATTGGAGCGGGAACCGCCACAGCGGTTTGACATCCTAGTGTTAGACGCATTCAGTGGGGATGCCATTCCTGTTCATCTGCTGACGGAGGAGGCGTTCACGATTTATGAGCGGCATATAGCGGATAGTGGCGTCATTGCCATCCATCTTTCAAATCGCCACATGAACTTTGCTCCCGTGGTCAGGCAGCACGGAGACATGTTGGGGTTGGAAACGTTGTTGATTAGCAATTTGTCCGGGCCGAACGAGGTGTGGAGGTCTGACTGGATGTTGCTGACCAATAACCAGCAGCTTCTTCAGTCCGCTTCTCTGCGAGATCGCGCGACACCGGCCGTCAGGAAACCAGTACGTCCGTGGACAGATGACTACGCCAACATTTTCGAAATCTTACGTCTACCGTGGAAAAAATGATTTCAATTGGTACGCTGCCTGCTACCCGCTGCCCGCTACTCCTTGTTCGCAACCTACTCCATCCGAATGCTCAACCCATTCGAACTAACTGCGCCAATCGGCGGGCAGCGGGTAGCAGGCAGCGCGCCGCCGAAGGCCGGCGCTATCAATTAATCATCGTTTCCAATTCCCCGGGCCGCCGAGGCAACGCCGCCGTCAACACCTCCACACCGGTACTTGTAACTAACACCTCATCTTCGGTAAAAACTGATATTCCTTCATCATGATTATAGTACCACGGTTCAACCGTAAAAATCATTCCGGGTTTGAGTGTCACCTCTGACAAATTGGGGTCTCCGGTATCGAGTCCTAGGTGGTGTCCGAAGAACAGTCCGGTTTGCATGTACTGTTTGTGATCGGGTGGAATGGCGGATTCGGCCACACGTTGCAGGTCTGCGAAGGTCACTCCCGGTCGAATCGCTGCGATGATCGCGTCTGACACCGCAACTTCCATCTCGAGAATCTCACGTTGTCTGGGAGAAAACGTACCGGAGACTGGGAACGTCCGGCCGACGTCGCTGATGTAATAGTTGAGTTCCGCTCCAACGTCAAAGATGACAAGGTCGCCGGATTCCATGATACGATTACGTCGGTTGTAGTGTGACGCGAGTATGCGCCAGGGCCACAGTGAGTTGGGTCCGGATTTGATAATTGATGCGAAGGCCATGCGTTGAGAGCCTGCGCGTTTGTACGACGCTTCCAGTTCCCCCTCAAGCCGTCGTTCATCGACGCCGGGTCGAATGAATGTGGCCGCGTGGCGAATGCCACGCATTGTGATTTGCGCCGTCTCGCGCATCAATGTGATTTCTCTGTCCGATTTGATCATTCGGATAACAGCTACCTGGTCGTACGCGTTGGCCAGATCTGTGTGTCCAGATGAGGTGAGCCAGGCGACCATGCTGTCTTCGGCGGTCCAGTCGTGAATCGGAGCGGGCATCGGTGGGGTAATCTCGCCTCGCCGCCCAATATTCACACGCAGAGTTGTGTGAACATTTCGCAAGAATTCGGGAAGTTCATCAAATGGACGGATCGTGAGTCCTGTACGCCGCGCCAGTGTTGGGTCATCTGCCAAGGCGCGGCCGGGGAAATCGTTTTTGCGGGTGGTACTGGCGAACCGTGGATCCGTATTGGCTACGAAAACGAACCCCTCGCCGGACGCTGCATCGAGGACGAATACGGCGTTTGGCAACTCGAGTCCGGTGAAATAAAGAAAATCGTTGAGTGGCCTAAACGTCTCGCCATGCGACGTTCCCTGGCCGCTTGGGGTCAGGTATAATCCACCTCCGGATGAACGTAATCCTTGGAGAAACCTTGCGCGACGCGTTACGTATTCGTCGGCTGGGAAAGGCAGGTCTGTCCATGCGAAGTATGTCTGCTGCGGTGTTTGCCAAAGTGTCGCGGCTAGAACGGCTGTGACCCCGGTCATCACGAGGGATACCATTTAGTGTGCTCCGGCAGAGAGAAGAGTCGTGAACGCGATATTTCATCGCACGTATCTTGATGTACCGTATAACTTTACCGCTACAAGGCAGCCCGTCAACAACGATTGCACCAGGTTTAGAGGTGGCCCGTGATTTGCACCGGGCGAACACGGATCGTGGTATGGTATTCCCCAATCGTGGAGACGTGACCTTTGACTGCCCCACCCCCAGGAGCTGGCGTGAAGCTCGTCAAAACGTATAACGAAGAAGCCGTTCACACTGGTTGGGTAGACGCCTATCGTCGTGATGCGGCACAGGACGCGTTCAACGATCGCATCATGGACCGGATTCTCGATGTAGTGAAACCGGAGCCCGACGCCCTAGTCCTCGATGCTGGCTGTGGAACCGGAAACCATACCACGCGGATCTTGAAACGAGGGTATCGGTGCGTGGCCGTTGATATCTCACAACACGTGCAATCCAGGGCTGCCGAACAGCTGGACGCCATGGGGCTCGGCGGTAAAGCCATGATGACCACTCACGCCCTGGAAGAGCTGGGGTTCGGAGACAACTCCTTTGACATGGTGCACTGCCGGGGGGTCCTGATGCACATCCCCGAATGGGAACAAGCCTTGGCGAGTCTATGTCGTGTTGTGAAACCGGGTGGCCATCTTGTCATCCTCGAAGCCAATCATCGATCAGTCGAGACGGCGCTCGTGCGTATGGCGCGGGCGGTTCGCTCTAACCGTTCGGAAGTACGTAGAACTGAAGGGGGGCTCGAATTCTGGTCAGAACAGAGCGGACATCCGTTTGTGGCGCGGGTTGCTAACCTGGAGTACCTTGGGCAGCTCCTCAAGAAAAATGGCGTTGACGTCGTCAAGAAGTTTGCGACGGAGTTTTGGGATCTCAATCGATTTCCCGCCGGTGTTTTTCGCACTACGGCGACCACATTCAATCGAGCTTGGTTTTCGCTCAGGCTGCCCGCCTCGTTAAGCGTGGACAACGCCATAGTCGGTGTGAAACAAAAATGAGTGACGAAGGATCGTAGCACTCCCACGTCTTTCAAACTCCAACCAACCATCATGTCGCCATCAGATGCACCCGCAATTGCAGCACGTGCGTTTTTCCACTTTTCATCGACACCTGCAGGCGTGGCTGCCGGCGACTGATACGACATAGGTCATTGACGCCGTATTCTAACTGAAACAAGTTCATTTCGGCTTTTGCGCGAACTCCCAACGAAAATGGATCTCAGGGGACCGTTTATGAACGAGACCGGTGTGGAGGACAGAGGAGAACTCAGGAAAAAGGCTCAAACTATTCTTCGCGGGGCGGGCTCCGATCCGGAGGAATTACTGGACCTGGCCGAAAGGTTAAAGGAG
The DNA here is from genome assembly GCA_036679565.1 of Gemmatimonadota bacterium. Classification (GTDB taxonomy): domain Bacteria; phylum Gemmatimonadota; class Gemmatimonadetes; order Gemmatimonadales; family GWC2-71-9; genus JAZDDC01. The sequence continues at coordinate 536 of JAZDDC010000283.1, read as the reverse complement.
TTGGACGAGTTTGGATATGCCCGTCGTTTGTTGGGTCGCGCCCGCGAAAAGCCCGTTCACGACCAGGAACTCCAACTCAAGCTTTGCCAAAGGCATTCGTTGTGCACGTACAAAGATCCCGACTTGCCAACGTATGACAAGCTGAATCGTGCGTTGGACATCCTAAAAGAGGAGGAAGACCTCAGGATCACGAAGGAGCAAGAGACCTTGGGATTGGCCGGTGCCATCTACAAAAGGATGTGGGAGGTCGATACCGATAAAGCGCATCTCGAACGCTCCTTTTCGTTTTACGATCGTGGTTACCGCTTGGGTCCCGACAAAGACCAAGGATACACCGGCATAAACGCTGCGTATGTGTTGGATCTCCTTGCAAAGATCGAGGAGCGACATGCCGCGGAAGTGGGGACGGAGTCGCGAACGGCTCCGCAGCGGCGGCTTGATGCGCAGCACATCCGAGAAAAACTCGTAGACGTATTGCCGGGTTTGGAGGAAAACCCCGAGTACAGCTGGCTAAAGGGTAAGTGGTGGTTTCCGAT
>JAZDDC010000282.1:0-2612 GCA_036679565.1 Gemmatimonadota bacterium | reverse complement strand
GTCGTGGGTCGATGACGTGCAGCTCCTCAAAGACTTCAAAATCGGACGGATTGCAGGTGATCAATTCGTGCACATCGTGTCGCAGGAGTGTTGCGGCGAGCAGTGTGTCCGCAATTCGCTTCGGACCGAGGCGATGGCGCTCGAGTAGGGAGAACGCCGACACCAAAACATCCTCATCAGCGCTAAGACATTCGACGTTCGAACGACGCAGATACAACCGCGCGGTGGCGAGCGCGTCGCTCATCGAGACCGGGGGGTCGAATCGCCTCGCATCCGTTACGACGTGGACGAACTCGTGCAGTACTAACGATGTCACTGCGAGGACGTTGCTGCGATTGGACAGCCGTTCCTGAAAAAATTCGCGAACCGATTGTTGTGGGGGATTGGAGGGAAGATGGGTGTAGATGAGGACGTTCGTATCGACGCCCAGTCTCATGAGCCCGACTCGGCAATCTCGTCCCAGAGCACCTCTCGCGTGGGTGGTTCTGACAAAGGCCTGTGTCCTAGCAGAACCGGCACCTCATCCAGGGGCGTCCTGAGCTGCATCCTCTCGGCGCGGTAGTAGGCCATTGCCTCTCGTATGAGCTGTGCCACCGGGCGGCCCTCCTCTTTGGCGGCCCGTTTGAACGCATCATACTCCGCTCTCGATACTGATAGCGATATTGTTTTCATATTGATATCAATATGTCAATGACAGATTCCATAATCAAGCGCCGTCTCGGGCGAGAATGAGGCCTCCCGCACGCTTGCCGGTCGTTGCCCTAGTTCCCCGCTGCCAGCTGTTTCCGCCTGACTGAGCCGGAGGAAGCGCCAATGACGCCCGCGAATCGACCCGTGGTTATCAGGCAAAGGGCCCGCTAGAAAATGTGCCTTGCAACCTGAGGAACACGTTCGAAGTGTCGATCTGTACCAACCACACGAAACCCGTATTGCATGGCGCTCGCCGCCATCAAAATGTCATTGGTCGGGATTGACGTGCTCTGCGTGCGCAGAAAGACAACGATCTCGGTGTATCGGAGCGCAGTCTCCGAATCGACGGAAATCTCTCGGACCCGCGGCGACTGCATGAACTGCTCGAGTTCCCCCATGTTTTTCTCGAGATGTTCGCCGAGGCGAAAACCTGCGGAAAGTTCACCTAACACGATCACTGGCAGGGCGATTTGCTCGGCGCGTTGCAGGAGATCGGCGACTCCTGCGTGGCCCCGTTTGAACGCTGAGTAACCGGACATGTCGAGGCAGATCCGCACTGTTTAATCCCAGATGTCGCGATCGATCGGACGAAGATCCGTCACAATCCTCTCGAAGGCATCTGCTTCCTGTTGCGACCACGTACCGACGAGATCATCAAGGTCGTGAAACCGGTTGTTCGCGTCCTCGGCGCCTCACACCGCAAGACCATGTACCACCCCATCCGCCTAGACAACGACATCAGAGATTTTGCCAAGCGGGATTGGGGCCGCGGCTCGTCGATCAGGGTAATCGCTACAGCTGGCGAGCCCGTTGATGTCGAAAGCGCTCGCCTCGTACTGGCGCCACCTTGCGTGCGGACCGCCTGTCTCGCACGCTGATCAACGCGCCGAAAGCGAGAACGACAATGGACGCGGCCAAACCGGCGAACCTCCGGAAGAGGCCTGTGGGGGAAAACGTGCCCATGGCCATCTACCGCGCCGGAATGCCTAACTGCCGCATCAATCCGAGCTGGTCGATTTGGTGCCAACCTTGTACGACTCTGCCGTTTTCGATTCGGTCGATTGCGATCCCGCGATACTCGACCCGGCGACCAGTGGGAGGAATTCCCATGAGTTCGCCCTCGTGCGTGCCGCGGAATACGATACGCGTCGCCACCATTTCTCCGTCGGCAAGCTGATCCTCGATCACTAACCGACCATCTGGAAATGGATCGATGAGCCCTGCCCGCATTGCGCGTATATCGTCGGCTCCGTAAAGGCGACCGTTGATCACGAACCCCGTATCGGGGAAGAACTGCCGCATCGCGGCGAGGTCTCCATTGTTCAGGATCGTTTCCATGTAGCCACGTACGAGTGCCTTGTTTGCTTCTGAGCGATCGGGTTCTGCGCACGCCAAGACCAGGAGTGCGACCAGAGCCTTCGCCGCTGATGTTGTTGTTGTCATGATGTACCGTAATTTCTGTCATTACAGAACTAACAGATATTTCAGCGTTTGTCAAATGCGCAGGCCACGCTTCGCTACCCCCATGAGGAGGCATCGTATTGCGGTGATCGATGTGTATACTTAGTATTCAAAATGTTTACTCAGTATGCAGACGAATACTTAGAATCGGTCACTCCGGAGGCCGCATGACAACCCGAAAAGCCGAATTGGGTGAATTGGAAACGTTGGTCCTGCTGGCCGTTCTCCGCCTCGAGGCCGGAGCGTCCGTCCGGTGTATTCGAGACGAAGTCGCCACCCGCGGCGGCCGCAATCTCAGTCGAGGTGCGATGTACGCGACCATCAGTCGGTTGGAGCGGAAGGGTTTTCTAGAGCTTTGGGTTCGCGAGTCCATGCCCACGTCCGACGGCCGACCAAGCCGTCATTTCAAGGTTACCGAGCAGGGACTAGCCACGCTGCGCATTGCTCAGCAGCACCTAACA
>JAZDDC010000281.1:0-2172 GCA_036679565.1 Gemmatimonadota bacterium | reverse complement strand
GCGAAGCCAATGATCGTTCATGCGAATCAGTTTTCCGTCATCGTCGACGGAGTGCATCATCACCGGCGTGTTGTGATAGAGGGAACTATACTCTTCGGCACTTCGTCTGAGATCAACGGCGCGGGCCTGCAGTTGCTCAGTTAGGCGGGCGTTCTCAAAGCCAACACACGCACAATCTGCCAAAGACGACAAAAGCATCTCCTCGTCAGTTGAGAAGGTCTTATCGTGTCTCGCAACGAATATCGCGCCCACGCGGTGACGAACCGTCCGAAGCGCGACGACTGCAAATTCGCGCGTGCCGAAGTGTGCGATCGCGCTCGAGGCGGGGTTTTCCGTGGTTTCGTGTTCGGAGCGGAAGTTCAGGACCCCTGAGACATCAAACGCGGACTCACAAACGGGAGCCAACACCGTGAGTGTCTGGTCGAGGTCCGCGCCTGCGGGCACCACTTGTCCGCCTCGCAGAAGCGCGAGATTCCATGCTTCCTCCGCGTCATCCAGTAGCGCAACTCCACAAACGTCACACGGAATCACGGCGGGGATCGTTGTCGCCGTAAGGCGGGCTCGCTCCGCCTCGTCCGCAACCCTGGAAATGGTGCTCAGAAACATCCACGCCGGGTGCGTCAGGTCGAGCACATTGCTGCGGTCTGGCATTCAGTCCTCGGTTTTGAGGTGACGCCACCACGTCGGCACATCCGACCGGGGAAATATGCGGCGGGGAACGCCAACTGGGAACCGACGACCCTACGAGGATCACTGCAGGCTATGGCGCGGAGCGAACACTGGGATGGCAAAAAGCCGGTTGCTTCGAGGAGCCAGATCATCGGCAGGTGAAGCTACGGGAACTGCCGGGCGCCGAGCGGAGTCCTTCTAGCAAGCGTCTCGCGGCGCGCGGCGCAAAGACGGGCTCGGTTGACTGCACTCACGGCCGAGCTGGAAGCCAATTCGAAAGGGGAGTTACGCCATGAACCTGTCTCACAATTTCGATGCATACGCGTTCTCGAAACAGCCGAGCTATGACGAACCGGCATTTCGTAAACAATTCGCCCAGGCGGCGCCTTTGAAAACGGTCGTGGTCTACTGTTTCGATCCGCGTGTCGTCGATATTCCGGCGGCCGTCGCCAAAGAGTTCGGCGAGGTCTACCCGGGCGAAATCATCACAGACGCGCAGGGAAACAAGATTGCCACGACCACGTCGCTTTTCGAGGTCGTCGTCGCAGGCGGCCGAGCGACGGATGCACTTCGCTCGGTTACGGTGGCACAACACCTATTCGGAATCAAGAATGTTGTCATCGTCCATCACACCTATTGCGGTGCAACCTCGTTCACTACAGACGGCATCACGAGCGCCTTTGAGCACGAGCATGACAGGGATATTTCCGACATCTACAACCGGGAAAGTATTTCCATCAGCGACTTCGTTACGTCACTCAACCACGACACGCGCTTGATGAGAGAATCGCAGGGTACGCCAAATCATATTGACATCTTCGGTTATCTCTACAACACCGACACCAACGACTTGTCGCTGGTTGTAAAGAACAAAGGATCAACGGGGGTTGAGGCACACCGTCGGTCGTCGCAACTCGCCTCGACGTGACAACGAAAGGCAAAGACGCCAGGAGCTGAGCAAGGTCTCTCGGAAAACAAAGCATCATACGCATTCGCTTTATCATGCTTGCCCCGAACAGCGGTTACGGTGCGACGGTCGAGACGCTTTCCCGTTTCGTACCGATGTAGATGCCCAAAACGGCCAATGCCGCGCCCGCCATTTCGATTTCACTCGTGGGCCGTCTCAGCAACAAAACGTCCCATATGAACGCCAGCGACGGCTGAATTAAGAGAATCAACGAGGCTCGAGATACCGGTAGAAGCGGCAAGCCTTTCGCCACCAACACCCATGCCACGACTTGCCCGACCACCGCATACGCCACAAGCAGCGCTCCATCGGTCAGCGTTGGCGCTGTAAATGATTGTCGCTCTGCAATCACGGCAAACGCCAAAACAACCGCTCCTACCAATGAAATGGACGCCATTGTAGGCAGAACATCCAGCTTCCCCGGGATCGACTGTGAGTAACGCAGAACCACCAAATACACGGCGTACGTGACGGCGGTCAAAAGACCAAATACCACGCCCCACCGAAAGTTGCCACCGGGCCGTCCCCAACCATCA
>JAZDDC010000280.1:0-9392 GCA_036679565.1 Gemmatimonadota bacterium | reverse complement strand
CGAACCGAATTCATATTTACGGGCGAACGGGGGCAGCGCGGTGGAGCGGGTGGAAACGGCCCCGACGTGACGGTGCGTGTTGGCATTCTTTCGTCCCCGTTTTACGATCGCCTGCTGGTGTTGGCGATGGAGGTCGGTTTAGCGCCGCCGCAATATATCCTGGCGAATGCCGATGTCATCGCACCGGCAGATTGGTTCAGGGTTGCCTCGCGTGGTGGGCCGGGTGGCCGTGGCGAAAAAGGATCCGACGGGACGGTGGGCGTGGACGGTGAGGCGGGTTGCCCCGGGAGTCCGGGCGGTGCGGGAGGAGCTGGTGGAAACGGCGGCCCGGGTGGTCGAGGCGGTTTCGGTGGCCAAGTCACCGTGATCTCGCCGGAGGAGGAACCGTTTCTTGCCGGTCTTGTCGATGTACGTGCTCCGGGTGGTCCCGGTGGTAAGGGCGGACCCGGTGGCGAAGGCGGTGCCGGTGGAAAGGGTGGCGAGGCCCAACAAGGCGGACAACGACGATGCCTGGCCGGTGCGGCCGGTGCGGTGGGGCCTGACGGCGAAGAGGGGCGTGGGGGGAGCGGCGGACGTGCTGGACCACAGGCGGTTTCTCTGACCGTCCCGCTCGCAGAGGTTTTTGGTCTTCGTGTTCCGACCGGGCTTCGTCGGTTGTTGGACCAGATGCGCTGACTTGCGTGAGTTTTTAAGAAGATGGGCCGCAGCCACCATCTGGCGCCGCGAACTAGCGGATAATTAAATGAACGACGGCGATGCAGTTGGAAAATGCTGGCATCATACCACACGGGCTTCGTTAATCTGGGCTGCGACGACCACGTTGCTCGCGTCACCCCTGTGGGCGCAGCAAGTGCGCATTGAAGGGGCCGTCGTCGATCAAGTGACCAGCGCACCGGTGACCGGGGCGGTCGTGAGTGACAACGGCCGCGCCGTGGCAATCACGGATAACTCAGGTCGCTTTGTCATCTCTGCGGTTTCCACCCGAGACAGTTACATCGAAATTCGGCGAATTGGCTACGTTGCCACATCGTTCGAACTTGTCGAACCCCCTTCCGTATTGGAACTTCGCATCGTCTTGGAGCGTTTGGCGATCGACTTGGAGCCGATAGCGGTGGAGGCCACGCCCTTTGTGATGCCGAACCTACGTGGGTTTGAGGAACGACGCCGGATCGGGTTTGGGCATTTCATTACGCAAGAGGTTCTTGAGCGCCGGCCGAGTGCGAAGGTGACCGATTTTTTACGCGTGGTGCCGAGCATTGCCTTAGGGCGGAACCCGAGGACGGGCGAACTCGAGTTCTTCTCGCGTCGAACGGTTTCACTCGGTGGTGCCTGTCAGTCACGTTTGTACGTGGATGGCATTTGGGTGGAGGGGACTGCTGTCGATTGGGTTGATCCCAGTCATATCGCGGGCATCGAAGTGTATCGCGGCCCGTCAGAGACACCCATCAAGTTTTCGGGCATCGGCGGATGTGGGGCGGTGGTCCTTATTTGGACCAAGTGAGGAGGCTGTCGGTGATTGGTGGGGTGGTGGTTTCTATCCGTCTAAGACCGAGTCTTTCAAGATCGGTTCTCGTTTCAACAATCTCCACAGGATCAGGGCCAGACCAGTACCGATTGCGAGCGAAATCAGTATGAAGGTCGGAACCTGTAGTTGCGCGCCGATCCACGCGTAAATCAACAAACGTGGAAAACGACCCAACGCCATGACGACGATGTATGGCGCCAACGAAAGTTTGTGAAGGACTGCGAGACTACGTGCCACCCAAAACGGGATTGGTGTTGCGGCAAAAAAGAACACCATCAGATACGGGGAGCGAGAAAAGTGTTTTAACCCCCACCGAACCCACTTATTGCTACGCAGTGATTCGAGTCGATCCCAACTCAGCACCCATTTGAATGCCCACCAATTGACAAACTCCATGTAGACGAAAATTGCCGTGGCCACAATTGCGACCGTAAGAATTGGCTGGTACTTCACGACTTCCATCATCAATGGTTCGAACGCCGTGGGGAACAACGGCGATATCGGGCTGTTCGCCGGAATCCCTACAAGCCACAACCAAACAAGCGGCACGGTCGCCGGGAAACGTTGGACCAGGGGAATGCCCAGCAGCCCGGCCACAATCGTAGCCCATATGAAGATGCGCCAGTATGGCCGACCACGTGGTTTGGTGAAGAATGTCCAGATGGTTTTCAGCACAGAGCTACATTTACGTCGAAGAATTTGAAGTCCAGATCCGTCACGTTGTTTTCGCGTTATGGTGATTGGTGGGTGCGGACGACGCCGCTAGACGCGCTGCTCGATCCGTGGTAACATGTGGCGCAAATGGAAGGAGCGTGTCGGTGAATATAGCAGTTCCGAAGGAAATCGTAGAGGGCGAGAGACGGGTGGCACTGGTTCCGGATATCGCGAAACGACTCGTTGGCGACGGCATGACCGTGAGCGTAGAGAGCGGCGCGGGTGTTGCGGCCGGTTTCACCGACGAAATGTATAAGGCTGCCGGTGCCGAAATCGTCGGAGATCCGGCAACGGTGTGGGGTCAGGCTGATGTTGTGCTCAAGATCCATATGCCAAGCACGCACCCCCGTAGTGGTTCCCAAGAGGCTGCTTGGGTGCGCCCCGGTGTTCCGGTCATTGGTTTTTTTCAGCCACTGGGCAACCTCGACGGCGTTCGTGAACTCGTCAAAACGAAAACAACAACGTTCAGCTTGGACGCACTGCCCCGGATAACGCGAGCGCAGTCCATGGATGTGCTGTCGTCCATGAGCACCGTGACGGGATATAAGGCGGTGCTCCTCGCCGCCGCGCACCTCGGTAAGTTCTTCCCGATGTTGGTCACCGCGGCGGGCACGTTGGCCCCAAGCAAATGTCTAGTGCTCGGTGCCGGTGTAGCCGGCTTGCAGGCCATTGCCACGGCCCGTCGACTCGGTGCGGTGGTCGAGGCGTTTGACGTACGTGCGGCGGCCAAGGAGCAAGTCGAAAGTCTTGGTGCAAAATTCATCGAAGACCAAGCACCAGCCGCGGATGCCGAGGATGCCGGCGGTTATGCAAAAGAATTGTCGGAGGAGCAACACAAGCGCAATTTGGCGTTGATTCACAAACATGTCGCCGCGGTGGATGTCGTCATCACGACCGCGTTGATTCCAGGTAGACCTGCTCCAACATTGATTACGGACGAGATGGTCAACGACATGCGCCCCGGGTCGGTGATCGTCGATCTCGCCGCCGAGGCGGGCGGTAACTGTACGCTTTCCGAAGCGGGTCGTGACGTGCTACACAATGGGGTCACGATCTTGGGTCCGCAGAATCTTGCCTCATCAATGCCGACGCACGCCAGTCAGATGTATGCGAAGAACATCACGACGTTCTTGCGTCATCTGATCTCTGATGGCGCACTCACGCTTGACATGGAAGACGAAATCACCGGCGCCACGTGCATCACTCGAGACGGTGAGGTTGTGCATCCGGCGACCAAGAAGGCCGTTGAGGGAGGAATGTCGTAAATGATTGAAGAGCTTGTCGTTCTCGTCGTGGTCTTCGTTCTGGCAATGTTCGTGGGCTTCGAAGTCATCACCAAGGTTCCGCCCACGCTCCATACGCCTTTGATGTCCGGGTCAAACGCCATATCAGGTATCACCATCATCGGCGCCCTCTTGGCGTCCGGTCGTGGGGACGGTGGCGTCGCGACCGTCCTCGGAGTGGTAGCGGTGGCCTTTGCGATGATCAACGTCGTTGGTGGCTTTATGGTTACTGATCGGATGTTGCGGATGTTCAAAAAGAAACCGGGGGACAAGTAATGTCCGATTTCATCCCCCTCCTGTATCTCCTGTCCGCGGTGATGTTCATCGTCGGGTTGAAGCGGTTGAGTTCGCCGGCCACGGCACGGTCCGGAAATACCGTTGCGTCGGTCGGGATGCTCATTGCCATTGTTGTCACTCTTGGTGCCGGCGGTATCGTCGATTTCCGATGGATCGTGGTTGGCCTCCTGATCGGTTCGGGTGTCGGCGCGGTGATGGCCCGAAGGGTCCAAATGACCGGCATGCCGCAGATGGTTGCGTTGCTAAATGGCTTTGGCGGTGGCGCGTCCGCGTTTGTTGCGGCTTCTGAGTTTCTGCGCTCGAATGCAACCCCCGGTGCGATACCTGTCAACGTCGGCGTGTCCATGCAGCTCAGTGTCTTGATCGGCGCATTGACGTTTTCGGGCAGTCTGATTGCCTTTGGAAAACTGCAAGAATTGGTGAGCGGACGCGCCATCACATATCCACTGCAAAAGGTGATCAACGGTTTGTTGTTTACGGGCACCGTTTTGTTGATCGTCATGGTGGTCATGCAACCCGAGCGAACGGAATTGTTCTACGCTCTTGTGGGCATGGCTTTACTGCTCGGCGTCTTGTCGGTGATCCCAATCGGCGGCGCGGATATGCCGGTTGTTATTTCACTTCTCAACTCATATTCCGGTATTGCGGCCGCGTCTACCGGGTTCGTCATTGGGAATTACGGATTGATCATCAGTGGCGCGTTGGTTGGTGCGTCAGGTTTGATTCTCACGAAGATCATGTGCAAGGCCATGAACCGATCGCTTGCCAACGTACTGTTTGGTGCATTTGGTGCGGGTGCGCCGAGTGGCGGTGGTGGTGCGGGTACCGATGTTGGCGGGACAGTTCGTCAAGTCACTGCCGAGGACGCGGCAACGATGCTTGCGTACGCGCGCAGCGTCATCGTCGTGCCAGGGTATGGTCTCGCGGTTGCCCAAGCACAGCATGATATTCGTGAGTTGGCCGATTTGATTGAACAAAGGGGTGGGGAAGTGAAGTACGCCATTCATCCGGTCGCTGGCCGTATGCCCGGTCACATGAATGTGCTGCTTGCGGAGGCAAATGTACCCTATGAAAAACTGCGGGACATGGATCAAATAAATCCAGAATTTGAACGTTGTGATGTGGCGTTGGTCGTGGGTGCAAACGATGTGGTGAATCCGGATGCCAGAACGAAGACCGACAGTCCGTTATATGGTATGCCGATTCTCGATGTCGATAAGGCGAAACATGTCATCGTGATGAAGCGGAGCATGAGTCCCGGCTTTGCCGGCGTGCAAAACCCACTTTTCTTCAATGACAACACGTCGATGTTTTTCGGAAGTGCTAAGGATTCCGTAGTCTCACTGCTGAAAGAGATCCCCGACGTTTAGTTCGGTGTAATGAGACGATTCACCGTGGCGGCAAACACGAGATCGGACACGGTCTGGTTTGCCGCCATCCCGCCTACCAAATACAAATGCTCTCCCAACCGTACCAACCCGCGATGATCCATCGTGCCGCTCGATAACCCGGGCAGCGATTGCCAGCTATCCAGGGCCACGTTGTAGGCAAAAACTTTGTCGGTTGGTAACGAAGGTTGCCCGTCGTACCCGACTCCGTTGTAATTGTACGGGTTGTCCGTTCCACCGGCGAAAACGATCCATCTTCCCACGCCCAATGCCGCCGCCCGGTACAATGCGGGTGACTCAGGATGTGTGATGCGCCGCCACGTGATGGAGGTGGGTTCGGTGGGGTTGATATCGCCGCGCCATGCCTGAGTTTCCAACGTGTAACGCGGTTGGCCGGTGTTTCTTTTCGCTCCATCGATAAAGACAATTGTGTTACCGCTGATGCCACCGGTGTGTCCGAATACCGGTACGCCGGGAATCGGAGTGGCCTGTCTCCATTGGTTTGCGGCGGGATCAAAGACTTGGACGTTCGAAACATTGTCGGTGTCGTGCCAGCCAGACACCAAAAACACGAGTGAATCTTGCCAGACACCGGATACCGCGTCATCAACCGGTACCGGCATGTCGGCAGCGCGTGACCATGATCGCGTTTCCGGATCCCACACATCGACATTCGGGACCGAACGTTCGGCGCCGTCCGGAGCCACCGTGTACCCGCCAAAAACGTACACACGATGTCCGACCACTTGTGCTGTGCCCGCCAGGCGGCCGGGTCCTGGTATCGATGGTAAGCGCGTCCAAGAAGACGTTCCAACCTTCCATTCGTATGCTTCGTTTGTGACACCCGACCAGAGCTTTGTGGTGTCGAGACCCAGGAAGCTGTAGACGTAAGCGCCTGACGGTGTTGACAGTGCGGCGACGGCATTGTTGGTAACAGGCTGAGGCAAAGATTGTCCGCCCACCCAAACGGGCGTTTGCATTGCCAGGAAGAGAACAGCGGTTGTTATCATGGCGATGTGTCCGTCGGTGTTTGTTCGTGTAACGCAGGACGTTCCATGAGCGCCGGTATTTGCGGTTGGGTTTGGAGTGCACCGATCGGTTCGAAACGACCACTGCGTAACGATCGGTAGGCGCCAAAAACCAACTCGAGGTCGTGCCGCGCCACGGCCAAGGACATATCCGGCCGCGTGTCATCTCGAACGCTTTTGACGAACGCCTTCAGCATTGCCCTGTATCCCATAATGTCGAGCAGGCCGGGGACCCGGATTCGTTTGCGTTTTCCGAGTATGACAACCCACAGGCCGTTGCTCTCGAACGCGATGTTACCTTCGGTCCCGTAGACGTGCGACAGCGATAACCCACCGATGCGGTTTTTGGTTTGCCATGAGTGCAACAGCTGCCCGACGGTACCGCTTTGAAATTTTACGAGGAGTTGTAGGTTGTCCTCCACCGGCGCAACATGGTCGTACGCTACCATTGGTTGGGCGGCGCATACCTCGCGGGCCGGCCCGCAGATGCTTGTCATCAAATTTACCCAATGGACTCCGCCTTCAAGTAGCGCGCCGCCTCCCATGAGATCGCTGTCCCTTCGCCATCCCGTATTGCGACTTGTACCCGTTTTGTGTAACTCAAAGAAAAGTGGCTCACCGATGTCGCCGTTATCGATGTATTGACGGATCACCCTGACGAGTGGTTTAAAATAGTAATTCTCGGCGACCATGCATTGGACCCCCGCCGTGGACACGGCGGTTTCGATGACCGCCAGTTCGCTCAGCGAACGAGCGATTGGCTTTTCGATTAACATCGCCTTCCCGTTACCAGCGGCGAGTTGTGCGTGTTCGGGATGAAACGCGTGTGGAGTGCAAATGAAAACTGCATCGACGTCTTTTGACATGCACGCGAATTCATACGAACCAAATGCACCGGCGCCCTTGAAACGACGATTGTACTCTTCCGCCTTTGCCGCATCCCTGCTGGCGTAGGAGAATACGAGGTCCTTCCGCAGTGTTTTCCCGATGCGGCTGTGAAGTTTGGCGATCTTGCCACAGCCAAGGATGCATACGTTTAGTCGACTCATTCTCCGGTTCCTCGTGCGTAGACATCCCAATGGGCCGCCAGGTGTTTGCCCACCCGCAAGGCGTTTGCCGCAATCGTCAGGCTTGGGTTCAGTCCTCCGGCTGTGGGCATGAAGCTCCCGTCAATCACAAAGAGGTTTGGCACGCCATGTATGCGGCAATGCTCGTCCAGCGCTGATGTTGCCGGGTCGTGACCGAAACGACAAGTCCCGACCGCATGGGAGAAGGTGTTAATCGTTTTCCGAACACGCAACTTTGCGCCGGCCGATTTAAGAACACGCGCGGCTTGCCGCAGGAGCGCGTTGCGACCGGACAGGTCCCTCCGGCAGTAGCGATGCTCGATGCGGGCAATGGGGAGGTCAAATTCGTCTCGCCGGTGTGGGTGTAACTCCACCCGGTTATTTCTGTTGGGTACGTCTTCCGCGATACACAGGAGAAAGAGTTGGTAGGGGATCGTGAGTTCTCCCAGGCGGTCGAACGGAAATGGCGCTTGACCACGGACATATTCAGGTGGTGGAACTTGCAGTCCTTGGATTGCACCCCATGGCCCGCGTGGCCCTCGTTCCGATTTGCTCCCTAAATAAAAGTCGGTGATTGCAACCTGTTTGTGGAACATCTTCTCGGGGTTTGTCTTGAATGGGCAAAGACCGATGACGATGCCACTGCAGTGCCGCATGAGATAACGGCCGATCCACCGTCCGCCGGTTCCTATGTCTGAGATTCCCGAAGCGATCAGCAACTGCGGTGAAGCAAGGGCGCCAGTGCTCACGATCACGACGTCGGAGGTTTCCTCAAACGACTCCCCGGTGGACGTATCGATGCCCACGACTCCGGTGGCACGACCTGCGTAATGCGCGACCCTTGTCACCACGATTCTCCCGCGGATCTCGGCGCCCAACTTTTGTGCCGCGGGAAGGACGGTAACGGATATGTCGTTCTTTGCGCACACCTTGCATGGAAAAAGGTCGCACGTCATGCACTTGATACACTTCGGTCGTCCGTGGTTACCAGCAAAGTTTATTGCAAGCGGGACGTGGAATGGGTGGAGGCCCAGCCCCTGTGCAGCATCAACTAATTTCTTAGCATGGAATCCATATGGCGGTGGTTGACCGCCGTATTCTTGTGAGCGTGGTGGCTCGGTGGGGTCCCCCTCGGATTGCCCGACAACTCCCAACAGCGTTTCGGCTTGATCATAAAAAGGGGACAACTCGGAATAGCTGATGGGCCAGTCCACGAAACCATCGGGTATCGTGTCGTTTCCTTCGTATTCCGACCGCCGTCGGAAATCCAATTCGCGAAGTCGAAATGAGGCAGCCCCGTAGAACACAGAGTTGCCGCCGACCGCTTCGTTGGGATACACAAGCTTCCGTCCACCGAACTGAGGCGCTTCGTACGGTGTGGGGCTTCGATACTTTTGTTCGAGGAGTATTGCACGAGGACTCCACGCCGTGTCATCACGGGCCGCCCATGGCCCACGTTCGAGCACGAGCACTCGTTTCCCCGTTCGTGCGAGCGCGAGGGACGCCATACCGCCGCCGAACCCAGACCCCACGATAATCGCGTCCCAATGTATTTTTTCACGAGGCATTTGTTGATAGGAACCGATGAGGCCAACCGCCGCCTAGGAGTAGATCTGCATCATGCGGTACGTGAAAAACAGGAGCGTGGCGCCTTCGAGGACCCATGACATGGGCTGTTTGTAATAGCCGGTATACATCTCCCATCCCCAAAATCCGGTGTCACGAAACAACGCGAGCGTATACCGTTTCTTACTGAATGGCCAAAGCAAAGGGAGGCCAACGGTCGAGCCGATATCTGCGAAGTAGTGCGTCACAAGCGCGACGAATGCAAATGGCGCATAATGCGGGTTGATGAAATAGATCATCCCGGTGAGCGCGAACGCAAACATGAAACTATGCGTGACGGTGCAATGGAATTCTGGTTTTGCCAGGCCCGCTTTTACGACTAACGAATCCGCATTAGGGAGGAAGTGCATACCCACGCAGAACGCGGCCATTTTTGGGTTCCAGTCGTACGACGCAATTGACAAGGCTAGTGGGAGGTGTCCCAGTTGCATTCCGTTATCTCCAGTTATGTATCAGTCGTGATC
>JAZDDC010000028.1:0-3519 GCA_036679565.1 Gemmatimonadota bacterium | reverse complement strand
GCGCAGGCTGATCCTATGGAGACACTGCGGGTCAATTGAGGTCTCGCCCCCCGTAAATGCGCTGGCCGCGTCCTCTCGCGGTCACTTGTCCCAAGGGACTGGCGCACAAACGACTCCCGTCTTAGATCCGAGTAGTTTGTGCGCCCGCACGGGCAGGCGCATGGATGCACTCGCCCGCCGGAGGGATCCGGATCCTCCCACTTCTCGAGGAAGGGGCAACCGTAAGGGGGAGCCATGAGTAAAAGAGAAATCGTTGGGCTCGTTATCATCTTTCTGTTACTGGGGGCCTCAGCACTGTTCGCCTATCGACTCGCGGGCGCCAGGTACGACAAAGATGTGGCGGATGCAAACCTCCGGGCTGAGCGGGACACCGTGCGGATCTTCCGGGCAGAAGCCGAAAATGCGGGCGAACGTGCCACGGTAGCGGCCACACGGTTCCAGGAACAACGCGAGATAAACAGCGACAGCATACGACAGCTTGGGAACGCTCTCGGACGGGCGTCCGATCAGCTACAGCTGCGAACACGAGCGCTCACGGAAGCGGAGGTCAGTTTCGACCGTGTGCAAACGTCGCTTGACTCCGCGCTTGTCGAACTCACCAATGTTCTGAGCCCGGAAGGTCGTCCGGAACGTATCGCAGCTTTTCAAGAAACAACGGACCTAGTGGACGCAGACATCGTAGTCACCGTTCCGTGGGATACGACGCAAGGCATCGAAGTGGAACTTGTCGCGTTGGTGAAACCGTTTACCCTCACATACTCGCTGGGTTGTTCTCCGGACAATGATGCGGTCGCGACATTTCAAGCTCCCGACGGCATTCTCGCGACGCCCAGAATGGGTACGGTATCGCCGGAAGTATGCTTTGGCGAGCGCCCGTCCCTAACATCGGGGTTTAAGTTAAGCTTTGGGAACATGTTCCTTGGCGCACTCATCGGCGGTATTGCAGGAGTTCTCCTTGGCTCACAATTCTAGTGACTAGACACATCGCGCGCCGTGTTGTCTTGCGCTCCATCGTACGTGGGTGTCAAGGTAGAAGACAATGGTAAAACGCACCGCAGCTCCCGGTGAACATATTCTTCACCTTTGGGAGCGGCTCGGAAGTAAGCCCGGGGGAAAGTGGCTTTTTTCGAAATTGATGGCGCGGATGGTTCCCTATACGGGGACGGCGCGCCCCAACGTCACTACACTTAGACCTGGACGCGCCGAGGTCGTGCTGACAGATCGCCGAGGCGTGCGCAATCACCTCGGTTCTATTCACGCCGTCGCGTTGGTCAATATCGGAGAATTCGCAAGTGGCCTTGCGCTGATTACCGCACTCCCTTCAAACTGGCGCGCCATCGTTACGGAACTCACAGCTGAATACCTCAAAAAAGCACGTGGTCGCCTGACTGCTCTGTCGGAGTTTGAGACAGGCACTTTGAAGCCAAACACCCTTCAGGTCACTGAGGCCTCGATCGTCGATGAAGCGGGCGACGTGGTGGCACGCGTGCGAGTGACATGGGACGTGAGAGAAGCGCGAGGTTGAACAAGCGCCCACCCGTTACGATGTCCGCACGCCAAACTGGCCGGCCTTCTCCGGAGATGTGAAATGCCAGACCACACTACAGCAACAACAATCAGCGTAATTCTATTTGCAAGTTTTGTCAGCGCGTGCGCCTCGACGAGCCAATCACGAAGCACGTCACGACCACAACCAACGAGGCAGATCATCAACTCGTCCGTTGGAGTGATTCGAATATATGATGAACCGGGAACGGAGCCTCGGATCGTCAGGGCCAGCACCGGAGACATCTGGGCAACCCTCCCAGCCGTATTCGAACACCTGGAAATCCCCGCGGACGTCGTGAACCCACAGGGGTTGGAAATCGGAACGCAGGGATACCGGCCGCGCCGCGTGGCGGGCGAACGGCTCTCGATGTTCTTGAACTGCGGCGTTGGATCGACTGGGCAACGCGCCGACAACTATGAAGTGTACATGTCTGTGGCCACACGTTTAACCGCACAAACGTCGGATAGTACGTTGGTCCACACGACGATAAATGCCACAGCAAAGCCCCGAACTGTTAGCGGGAGTACCGTGCCTTGTTCGTCGCGCGGGGTGTTGGAAATGCGCGTGACGCAACTCATCGTGGATCAACTCCGCACGCGGCGGTGAGACGAGTGCCACCACTCTCAGATCGCATGCGCCGCAGAGGTGTTGTCAACGCTTCCATTAACGAAGTCGAAGATATAATTTCGGGGATTCGATCAATCCATCATCAACGAACCGGAGGTCTCATGTGTCGCCGCGTTATGCTCTTACCCCTCCTGGCGGTGATCTGGTCTGCCATTCCGGTAGTCGCCCAAAGCTCGCCAACGGACTACCGCGACGAGTTCCTGGTACACTTCGAGCAGTCCAGCAGGAAGGTCCTCGCGCTCGCCGAAACCGTACCTCAAGATCTCTACGGTTGGAGTCCGGCCGAAGGCGTGATGACCATCTCCGAAGTCTACATGCACATCGCCCGGTACAATTTCATGTACCTCGAGGAACAACTTGGCATTGATGCGCCGCATGACATCGACTACGCAGATCTCGAATCCGTCGATGACAAACACGTTGTCACAGAGATGGTACAACGTTCCATAGTACACGTGCGTAACTCAATTTCCAACGTGTCGGAAGAAACAATGACCGCGATTACGACATTGTATGGACGAGACGTGACGGGTTGGGCAGTTCTCTTCCAACTGCTCGCGCATATGAATGAGCACGTTGGACAATCGGTGTCCTACGTACGCATGAACGGCATCACACCGCCATGGTCAACATGACTTACTCAACACGCACCGTTGGATAAGTGCTCCGAGCACCCATATCTCCTTGGTGTGGGTTTCTTACACCCTTCCCATGTTAGGACGTAGGAGTCACCCATGAAACGTGCAAACGGACTCGTTCCGATGTTATGCCTGGTCACCGCGTTCCTACTGATACAACCCGTGGGAGTGGCAAGTCAGCAGATACCCTCTCCCGAAGCCTTTTTTGGCCATGAGATGGGTGCCGACCGAAAATTGGCGCGATGGGATAAGCTGGTGGAGTACTATGACCTACTCGGCGAACGCAGCGACCGCATGCGCGTTGTCCATATGGGACCAACGACACTGGGCAACCCCTTCCTCGCATTGTTCATATCAGCACCCGAGACCATCGCAAGACTCGACGAATACAAACGAATGAACGCGGTCCTATCGGATCCACGGGGTAAGTCGGAAGCCGAAATTGAACGGGTTGTCGCCAACGGCAAAGTCGTTCTTGTGCAGTCTTATGCCCTGCACTCGACCGAAGTCGCAGCAAGTCAAACTGCCGCTGAAGTTGCCTACGAAATGGTGACACGAACGGACGAGGAAATGGAGAATATCCTCGACAACACCATCTCCATTTTGATTCCTGCGTTCAATCCAGACGGCAACATCATTGTTACGGACTGGTACAACCGTTGGGTCGGGACCGAGTACGAAGGCGTCAACCCGCCCGAGTTATAC
>JAZDDC010000279.1:0-7197 GCA_036679565.1 Gemmatimonadota bacterium | reverse complement strand
TTCCACAACCCCGAGATAAAGTACGTCGTATTCTCGCTACCCCCGCTGGCGCTGATTTGCGTCTCGGCGGAGAGCGCGTTGCGGCCGGCGAGAGCTTCCTCGTGATCGAAGGTCTGGCCGGACGCAAAGCCCACACTAGCCGCGGTTCCCGCCCCGCCCCACGCGTCCACTTCGGCGGCGTCATTAAACGTGCGGAATCCCAGTTTGTTGGACAGATCGAAGAATCCAAAGCGCTGGGTCACGTTCACCCGAGTCTGTCCCTCGCGGCCACGCTTGGTCTGGATGATGACCACGCCGTTGGACGCCTTGGAGCCGTAGATTGCCGACGCGGACGCCCCCTTCAGGATCTCGATGCTCTCGATGTCGTTGGGGTTGATGTCCACGATCCGGTTGACCTGCCCGTCCTGGGTTGCGGACGAGTTCGAGCCCGAACCGGCTCGCGTCACAGCGTTCGTGTTGGAAGGAATGGCCACGTTGCTGACAATGACACCGTCGATCACATAAAGCGGTGAGTTCGCCCCTGCGATCGTGGACACGCCGCGAAGCTGGACCTGGGCACCGCCGCCCGGCGCACCAGAGTTCGTGTACACGTCCACTCCGGCCACCTTCCCCTGCAGGGCGTGCTCAATACTCTGGGCGGTCACCCGCGTGACCTGCTCGCCCGTTACCGTAGCGACGGCGTTGGCCAGGTTGCGGCGTTCTATACCCGTGCCGCGCCCAGTGACCACGATCTCCTCGAGATTGAACACGTCGAGCTCGAGGGTGACGTCGATGCTGCTAGCACCCGACGCGACAGTTAGCGCAGCACGCTTATAGGCGATCCGCGACACGGTCAGCTCCACGCTGCCGCTCGGCACTCCGATGGTAAACGATCCATCAGCCCGGGTCAGGACGGAAATATTCGTCCCGCGAACGGCCACCCGCGCCCCGTCCACCGGCGCCCCGGAACTCGCCTCCGTGACCTGCCCGGTCACCACCCGTGTTTGGGCTGACACGTGGCCCACTCCAGCCGCCAAGACGAAGATCAGTGCAAATAGAACTCTTCTGGTTTTCATCCTCACTCCTCCTATGGTCAA
The DNA here is from genome assembly GCA_036679565.1 of Gemmatimonadota bacterium. Taxonomy (GTDB): domain Bacteria; phylum Gemmatimonadota; class Gemmatimonadetes; order Gemmatimonadales; family GWC2-71-9; genus JAZDDC01. The sequence goes on along the minus strand of JAZDDC010000279.1, from coordinate 6,121 downwards.
GAGATTTGGGATAGCACTCTACGCCACACCATGGGGGAAACATCAGATATGATAGCGTGCGTTCTCCGGCATGGGAATTCGGCATAGGAATTCCTTCCGTTACTTTTGAGTATGTCGTTCAGCATTGGAGCTGTGCAGCCTCGGGGATTGGGTTTTCGGCGAGTCTGCTGGGTCCTCTCCCTGTCGTGCTGGGCGTATTCCTTAATATAAAGAAGGCCGTTGGGCGCTCAGCATCGGCCCGACGCTGGGGCGTGGTGGCGACAGAGGCCTGACGCGGGGGCGAGCACTTACGCATCGTGGGTGCAGTGCCTTTCTTTAATCGCAGGCGAGTCAGAGAGGTCCGCGATGTTCAAGCGATTCTTCGTCGTAACTTTTACCCTGACGCTTACAAACACAGCTTTTCTCTCCGGTCAGGAACGAACCCTTGTGGGCCGGGTCACCGACGCGGTGACGGGGCAGCCCGTTGCAGACGGAGTGATTTCCATCCAAGGTGAGGGCAATCGTGACGCTCTCCGACCTGATGGCGTCTTTGTCCTTCACCTAACTGAAGGCACATTTACAGCGTCCGTGCGCGCGGATGGCTATCGAACACAGGACGTCGAGATCGCCACCGGTCAAACCACGTTGTTTGTGGCTCTGCAACCCCGGGCGCTGACACTTGCAAGTGTTGTCGCGACAACCGGTCCGGGGGGTCTCCGGAATACGCCAACATCCACCGCAAATGTCCTTGGGGCGCTCCTCGGAACGGCGCCGAAAAACAACGTGCTTGGCGGACTGCAGGGCAAGATCGCGGGTGCCGATGTTCAACTGAATTCGGGCGTGCCGGGTGGGGATTTTCAACTCACACTGCGCGGCGTCAAAACAATTCTCGGTTCGTCGTCACCACTCTTCATTGTCGATGGCACGTATGTGAGCAACGTATCGATCCCGACAGGTGCCACCGGTGTCACAGGCGGTCAAGAAGCGCTGCCAACACGTATCGCCGACATCAATCCGGATGACATCGAGAGCATTCAGGTTCTCAAAGGCGCGGCCGCGGCAACTATGTATGGTTCAAGAGGATCCAATGGTGTCGTCATCATAACGACGAAACGCGGTGGCCGGTGTTGACCGACCGGGAACCTCGAAACTGTTCGAGCCCGTCGGGTCGGTGTTATCCCCTCCGAGAAATCACCAATCGCCCAGGGGATCGTCGATCTGGCGGACGCGAACGGACTAGTCCGGCCATCTAGCGCCGCCACCTCACGTAGTCGAAACTCCAATGGTAGAGTTGGGAAAACTGTTTCCCGCTACCAAAAAACCCGTTGACTGCCGCTTCTGCGAAAAGCTGATCGCCCTTTGGCCCAAACTGGGTCTGGCCCATCTTGTACAGCCACGCAAACGCGGGCGCGACAAGTTGATAAACGTCCGGTCCCCACGATCCGCAATCTCCGCGACCCGGATTGCGTATGCCAATCACACAGCTATCCCATAACTTGTCCATTGCAGTTTGGACCGCCGGCAAGATACGTGTGTCCGAGGGGTCAACTTCTTCAAAGTGGCGAATGAGTGCTTCGGCAAGTAAACCCACCATGAAGGCTTGCCCCGCGGGATGATCGACACTGGCCGTTAGCTCGGGTATAGATTCGGTTATCAAATTATCGTACCCCGCGGGTTTCTGGCCCGAAACGCGAAATTCATCGATAAGGGCTTCAGCGATGTAGGCCCGTTCCCGGATACTCTGTCCAACGTTCAAATGCGCGAACGGAGATGAAAACGCCAACTCACGAACGGCATCTCGTGAAACCGTATCGCCAGTGTCTTCAAAGTGCATCCGCAAACCTTGAGTGAAAACCTCGAAGCCAAATGGAAGTCCCGGCGCAGGGTTAAATGCCCACGGACGATAGACATCGACGACACGTTGCGCACATGCTTTCCATTTGTCATCGCCCGTGTACTCCGCTATCTGATAATACACCTTAATACCATCGTAATACCAAACGGACTGTTGGCCGTTACAACAGGTTGGACTGGGTGGTGGAATTGGTTCGGTGCAAAATCTATCGCCACCCTCGAGCATCCGTCGCTCCCAGGTCGCGAGTCCCGGAATCGGATCCCCCGAAGGTCCGGTTGAAACGTTCACCGTGGCGCCATCGCTTACACCTTCGCTTGTAGCGAGAATGTTTGTCGATCCCTGCGACACCGCGGTTGCAAGTCCGTTGATGTTGACTGACGCGACACTCTGGTTGTCGCTGCGCCATGTCACTTCGCGGTTGCGGAGTGTATCGCCTTGCGCGTCCAACAATATTGTGACGAACTGCACGGTTTGATTCGGTGTCAAAGACGCGATGCTGGGATTGACGATGACCGTTGCAACGGGTGCGAGCGACGCCTCGACTGAAACCGTGGCTGTATCGGAGATGTTCGAATTGGAGGCGAGTGTGACCACAACCTGAAACACTCCCACCGTCGCGCCCGCCGTGTACACACCCCCGTCACTCACCGCACCGCCAGTCGCAATCCAATCCACGGGGGCCGTTGCGGTATCTCCACTTTGCGTGAACACGAGTACACCGAACGATTGATCCTGGTTTGGCACCATGGAGATCGTTTTGGGAAAGACAGCCACCCGGACAAATGGGTCGTTGGGATCTTCCGGGGTCGTAAGGTCCTCAAGTGCGCAGTTGCTGGAAAGTACGCTCGCGAGACAAACAGTAATTGAAAGGGTTCGCATAAAGATTGTTCCTGGGATGCAACGACCGTGGAACGGGGTGGCCATTCATCAAGTGGTTTGATGACGGTCAACACGTGTGCGAGTGTCACACGTGCTCCTACAAAACGCAGCCTCCGAGTGTGCTAGTGCGCTCACACGCACGGTACTTATCTGCGAGGGTGGTATTGTAGTGGGTGCGCCGCGAAGGGGCGGTGATTGGAGTCACCGGTGGATGAGTGCATGATGACCTTCTGTCGAGTATTTCGACTTCCGTTGCTCCTTATTGTGTCTGCCGCTCTATCTCTCCGTGCAGTGTCCTACTGGGGTGTCATTTTGCCAGAAACCGCTGCTTTTGGCCAACACTCCCGTGTTGATTCAAAGCAACACTTGAGCGGCGGCGGTGCCGTGCGGTTGCCGCAGCTGGGTCGAGCACGCGAGGTTTTCTGACGAAATACGCGAATTGTCTTAGTTGCAATCGCAGGCGGGTGTGATCGCGCTCACAAAACGCTCGATGCGGCATTGCGTTTGCCGATATTGGTCGATGAGTAGGACGAGGGGCTTTGGACAAAAACAGGTGGGTATATGACAGAATCTGATCTTGAGGCTTTGTGTGAGCGAGCCGACATAAATGAAGACGAGGCAAACGATGCGTTGCGAACAGTGCGATTGTTGTCTGCCGCACCACCGCACGGCATCATGCTGTCGAAGGCTGAGGAGGGCGTTCCCGGAGGTTTCTACAAATTCGTAGAAGGTGTGGCGGGGTTAATGAAACAAACGAAACTCAAACAACGCTCCCGTGTACCGTCGAATCCGATGCGGGCGTAAGGTGGTTACAGTAGTTGCGGGTTTTGCCTGTGATCCCAAGGCAAGTTCACCGTCACGCCGTCCAATCATCGTATCTTGATGTTGCGATACATCACGAGATGGCCGTGATCTTGGATTCCAATCGGTCCTGACCGAGCTTGGCCATACTGTTCAAACTCTGAGAACTTACTCCCTCTCACCAGTGAGTCCCACGCCGTGGACCACAGTTCATACTCGACCGTCTTTTGACCGTTGAGCCAATGCTCCACGTGTGCTCCGTCTACCAAGATGCGCACATGATTCCACGCACCTATCGGGTTCGAAGCGGTAACCGTTGATGCGTGGAGGTCATAGTTGTCTCCGGTGAGATGTTTGTGCATGTCCATCGTGCCCATCTCGATGTAGGCGCTGTCATCCAACACTTGGAATTCCGGTGCATTCTCCCACATTTCGGCGCCCGCCTTCTCCACGATCCGATAGAGAATGCCGCTGTTGGCGACAGGCGTAACCATGAAGTCCAGGCGCAGCTCGAAATTCTCGTAGTTGTCATTGGTTACGATCGCCCCGCCCAACCCTTCTTCGCTTCCATCCGATTTGAGTACCACGAGGTTGCCATTCCGCACTTCCCAACCGCTCTCCGGAAACGACGTGCCATTGTAGCTGCGCCACCCACGGGTGCTTTCGCCATCGAACAGTAGTTCCCAACCGTCGGTTTGCTCCTGCGCGGTCAGCGTGTTCATCTCATGCGACTCGGCGGATGTCCATGGTGATTCGTTACACGCCGTTAGGGTTACGGTGGCGAGTGCGCCGATCGTGACGATTCGAGGTTGAAGCGGTGTCTTTCGCATCATCCCCTCCTCGGTAGCCGTTCGTCGATAAGTCGCATATTCTCTGGGTCCCAATGTACGGCCCGCCCTTCGGCGAGGCTTTGATTGCAGGCGAGCGCGGGAGCCGCCGCTCGGAATCCGAACACAGCATCTTCGATTGCGGGTCGGCCCTCGCGGATGCTGTCAAACCAATTCAAAAAGTGGTCAATGTGCGCGCCCCAGTATCCCTCCTCCGTGCGGTACACGCTCTCGGCGGGCGGTAGCATTTGTTTGCGCTCGCCGAAATCCGCTTGGTCCTCGTTGGCGCGACGTGCGTTGAATGTGTCCATTGCACCCGACACCTTGTTCTTGCGAAGCGTGACATCGGTCCATGTTACATCCATGGACCCCTCGTGACCCACGAGACGCAAGAAGGTGCTGCCGGACGTGCCATCGACGAAGTTGCATCGCAACGAAAGATTGAATGGCGGGTGTGTTTCCGACGCCTCGTAATCAAACATGCCGAGGACAACATCGGGAGCGTCACGCCCGTCCTTCCAATACCGCAGACCACCGGTGGCCATGACCTTGTTGGGACCCTTCGAACCTATGATGAAGTGCAGACTCGAGAACAAGTGGACAAACAGGTCGCCCGACACACCCGTGCCGTAATCGAAATAGTTACGCCAACGGAAAAAGCGAATGGGATCGAAGGCCATCTCAGGTGCGTCACCAAGAAACTGACCCCAACCAACTGTATCTTCGGAGGCATCGTCTGGTATATCGTATTGCCACGCGCCGGTTGGTGAGTTCCGCGCCCAAAACCCCTCGGCGTAATTCAACTCACCGATGGCCCCGGAAAGATAAAGCTCGCGTGCTTTTTCGTTGCCCAATGAACTCATCCCCTGTGAACCGACTTGAAAAGTCCGTTGAGTTTCCTGCTGAACACGAACGACTTCTGCCCCCTCGCCGATTTTGTGCACCATCGGTTTTTCGCAGTAGACTGATTTGCCGGCCCGCATCGCGTCGATTGAAATCTTGCGATGCCAGTGATCCGGGGTCGCCACAATGACGGCGTCGATGTCGTCTCGACCGATTACCTCACGGTAGTCCCGCGTGGTCGTCAGATCTGCCCAAGGCCACTCCTCCGTCGCTTCAGAGGTCACCAAACGTCCGTCGTAGAGGTCGCAGACTGTCATGAGCGCGACGTCTGGAATCTCGAGGGCTGTCGTTGCATCGATGACACCCATGCCTCCGGCGCCAATAAGACCGAGCTGGATTTTGTCATTCGCTGAACGGTGTTTACGGGATCGTGAGAGCGTTCGGGTGGATCTGGCGGCGGTGATGGACGGCCATGTGAGCGCCACCGAACTTGCCGCGAGCTTCTCTATAAAGGAACGTCTGGTGTCTTTGGACATTCGGGGCCTGGTATCGATCGGTTGCAAGAAAATGGCAGCTATTACGACCTATATGACGGGTCCAATCCCGATCTTGCAACCCCTTCCGCTCCCACCAAAGCGACCCCTCCAAGGTGCGTTTGATGAGCGGGTGTGGTTTACAAAAACGAACATCGGTGAAGATTAATGGGTATGAAAAAATCTACGTTTGTTACAGTTGCGTTTGGATTGTTGTTGGGATGCTCGGAGGCGAGCCAGGAGATGGAGCCCCGTATTCCAATCGATCCCACCGTAGCGGGCGCGTTGCCCGCAGCCATTATGGGAACGGCGCCTGCGCCTCAAGGAATTGCGGCCCACTACATCGTCGGCGACACGATTACCACCGGCTACCTGGCAGTTCCGGAGGGAGAGGGTCCGTTTCC
>JAZDDC010000278.1:0-2651 GCA_036679565.1 Gemmatimonadota bacterium | reverse complement strand
CCGCGGAGGACCGTGTTTCGATCGTAGCGTTCGATGAACAAGCTGAGGTGTTGAATCAACCAACCAGCGATCCGGTGGCGCTGCGAGCCGCTAGCGACCGTGTCTCGCTGAGTTCTGGGCGTACGCGATTTGCCGTGGCGTTCAAGCTTGCGGAAAGTATTTTTGACGGAAGCGACCTCAATCGCCGAGAAGTGGTTGTGATTAGTGATTTCCAAAGGACCGGTTGGGATCCGGACGACGTTCAGCGTCTTCCCGTCGGGGCAAAGATTCGCACGGTGGACCTGTCGTCGCAAGCAACGCAGAATGTGACGGTTGCGTCCGTCGCCGTACGACGTGAGCCACGTGGAGACCGCGAAGTGTTTCACGCTTCGGCGCGAGTCTTCAATGCCGGCAGCGATCCCGTCTCCAACTTGCCTGTCACACTGGAATTGAACGGGCAAGAATTGCAGCGCCAAACCGTGAATGTGCCCGCGAGCGAGGCGGCGACGGTGTACTTCGAGCCCGCGTTGGTTCCGGATGGAATTGGGCGGGGCATTGTCCGCGTCGGTGCCGATCAATTGCCCGCGGACGATGCATTCAATTTTACCGTTGCACCAGGGGCGGATGTGTCGGTGCTCGTGCTTGAGAACTCAGGGGCCCGCGCAAATCAGAGTCTTTACCTCGACCGAGCGTTGGACGTTGGGGAATCGCCTTCTGTCGATGTCACCGTGAAACCCTTTCGGCGGGTGAGCGCAGCGGACATTCAACAGAGCGATGTCATCGTTCTCAATGAAGTCGCGTTTCCCAGCGGACAAGTCGCCGATTTGTTGACGACGCACGTCCGCGAGGGCGGGGGACTCTTGCTGGCCCTTGGTGATGGCAGTGGCGCGTCGTGGCCGGCCGTAGCGAGTACCGTAGCACCCGGTCGCCCGGGGAATGTCGTGGAGCGGCGGTTAGAACGTGGCGGCTCAATAACGGATGTCGATTACGGCCACACCGTCTTCGACGCGTTCAGCGCACCACGAAGCGGAGATCTTTCCTCTGCACAGTTTTATCGCTACCGCGGTTTGACCTTGGCCGACAGCAGCCAAATCTTGGCACGATTCGATGATGGCGGTATTGCGTTGGCTGAGAGACGTGTCGGACACGGCCGAGTTTTGGTTTGGACGTCGTCACTGGATACGTATTGGAACACGCTGGGACTGCAGCCCGTATTTGTTCCGTTTGTTCACGAGATGGTAAAGTATCTGGCTGATTACTCAGATAGCCAATCGTGGTACACCGTGGGTTCGGTTGCGGACCTCGCTGCGTACGCAATGCGTGTTCCCGGAGGGCAGACATTCGCCGATGCGTTTGAGAACGGAACACAGGTTGTTTTGGAAAGCCCGACGGGTGAACGCATACGGATTGAGCAGGCGGATGAGTGGTTGGTACGAGTTGAGGAAAATGGGTTTTACAGACTGAAAACAAGCGCCGATGCCGCCACGGGGTTGGTATTCGCCGCCAACGTGGATCCGGTGGAGTCGGATTTGCGCCCGTTGGATGTCGAGGTGTTAGTGGGAGCCGTGCAGGGTGGTACGTCAGACTCGACAACTATGGCCGCTGGGGTGGCATCGCTCCTGTCTGTGGAGGATTTGGAACAGCGTCAGGGGATGTGGTGGTATCTCCTCATAGGGGTTTTGCTACTCCTCTCGGCAGAGACCGTGGTATCGAACCGTTTGTCCCGAGCGGTTCGCCGATAGGAATGACTTAAGGAGACGTCCATGCTCAGCGTGAGGCAAAGCGGAAACCGTTTGGATCTGAAATCCATCATCGGCAAGGTACGACGTCGATGGCGTCTGAAGATATTGATGCGTGGTGTGGCGGCGGTTGCGGCCGTTGGGTTTGCTGTGTTCTTGTTCACCGCGTTCGGAATGGACTTCTTCAGATTCACGGGATCCTCCGTACTGGTGTTCCGGGTAATTGCCTATGCTGCCCTGGCCGCTGCCGCCGTCTGGTTTCTTGTTATCCCGCTTGCGAAACGAGTGACGGACGAACAGGTCGCACTTTATATCGAAGAGCACGAACCATCGCTCCAGCAAACGTTGCTAAGCGCGGTTGAACTCGACCGTGTAGCAGTAGCAGCGGATTCATCGACCCCGCTTACGAGTCGATTGGTTGAACAGGCCGTGCAGAGCTGTAGGCAGATCGACAACGGAACACGCATAGAGCAACCTAGTTTTCGGCGTTCCTCCGGCACGTTGGCGGGCGTTGTTGCGGCGGGAGCCCTTATCGGGTTTATGAATCCCGGATTCCTGAGAAACGGTGCGCCGTTTCTGCTGAATCCTTTCGGTGGCGGCGGATTCGAGAATCCGTATGCCATTTCGGTCACACCCGGGGATACGTTGCTAGCCCGCGGCGCGGATCTGGCCATTGTTTCCAACTTGCACAACTTCGAAGCCGAACGTGTTGAGCTTGCGGTAAAACGGGGTGACGAAGAGTGGGAGCGGTGGCAGATGTTGCCGGGAGTGGAGCCCGGCATGTACGAGTTGTTCCTGTTTGATCTCGAAAATCCCACCGACTACTACGTCGAGGCAAGTGGGGTTCGGTCATCGATGCATCACATCGACGTGGCCGACATGCCGTACGTACAACAGATCGATCTACAGTACCGCTTCCCCGCCTATTCCGGT
>JAZDDC010000277.1:0-7988 GCA_036679565.1 Gemmatimonadota bacterium | reverse complement strand
ATGAAGGACGCAGGCTTGTCCGCGGAGGGTTTGAAAACAGGTTCTTGAGTGAGCTGCGTATTGAGAACTTGAGCTTCACCATGGGCACTAACGTCCGACTGGTATCCGCCGAAGCCAATATTCAACTCACCGGTCAAGTTAACGTCAGCAAGAACCTCGACATCTACCGACTTGATGGAGCGCTCAATACACCCCGTGGCAGCTACCTCATGCCGCTGGGGGGTGATCTCCTTGGTAGTTTGACAAGGGAGTTTACCGTCACGGGCGGGGAGGTACGTTACCTCGGTTCCACGGATTGGAATGCTGAGCTTTCCATCGATGCCCAGCATGTCGTGCGGAGTTTACGCCGCGAAGATGTCACAGTGCTGGTGAACATTGGTGGAACGTTGTTCGATCCGGTTTTGACTCTCTCGAGTGACAGGCAACCTCCAATTCCGCAGACGGAAATTATCTCTTACCTACTATTCGGTGCTCCCAGTGTCGAGGCCCTGTCCTCCAACAGCCAGGTTGGATATGTGGTCGGTGAACTGACCGGTCTGTTTTCTGGGCCACTTGAACAGGCGCTGCTTGGCGGGATTGGCAATCTTGGTCTTCCGCTCGATTATCTGCAACTGCAAACCCAAGGTGTCGTTGGGTTGAGTGTTGGAAAACAACTCGGCTCGCGTTGGTTCGTAACGTTTAACCCACGTGTTTGTCCAAACCAATCAACCTCATTCAATCTCTCCGCCGAGGTCGAGTTCAGATTGACTCGGACCTGGTTGTTCTCGTTCAACACCGAACCTGTCAGACCCTGTTCACTGACGGCCAGCAGGTTTACCAGCGGCAGCTCCAAACAGCAGTTCGGCGCTGATTTGTTTTGGGAACGACGTTTTCGATGAGACGTGTTGTTCTCATGCACAATCCCGCCGCAGCAAGATACCGCCAAGGTGTCGTCGATACGATTCAACGTGTGCTGCAGGAACAGGGATGTGATGTACGACTGATCGTGATCGAACGCCAGGGTCATGCCAAAGACATCGCGAAAGACGCGGTGGCCGAAGGTGCGGATGTCGTCGGTGTCTATGGTGGTGACGGAACAATGATTCAGGCGGTCGAGGGTCTCATCGGCAGCAAGGTGATGTTGGGTCTCGTTCCCGGTGGCACCGGCAATCTACTCGCCGGTAACTTGGGTATTTCGAAAAACCCAACGGTTGCAGCGAAGATCATCGCGCACGGTCGGCCACGCGCTATCGACTTGGGTCGGTTGGACACACCGGAAGGCGTAAGACACTTCGCGGTTGCCTGCGGGGCGGGTTACGATGCTGTAGTCATGGCGAACACCAGTTCGCAATCGAAGCGCCGGTTGCGTATGCTGGCGTACGTGGCGAGCATCATACGCAAGTCAAGCGACATCCGTGCGTTGAGGTACACGATTGTTGTAGACGGTGAAACGCACAATCTTGATGCGTCCACGGTCTTGATTGCTAACTGTCGTAAGATTATCCCGGGCATCCTGGATTTTGGTGTGAACGTTGCGCCGGACGATGGCATGCTGGACCTCGTGGCGCTCAAGGCTGATGGTTTCCTTACTGCGTCTGCCGCAATGTGGGATCTTTTTCGTCGCAAAGAAAATGGCCGCGTCCGCCGATTGCGTGGTCGCGAGATCACGGTGACCCCCCAGATAACACGACCAGTCCAACTCGACGGTGAAGAGGCGGGCACCACACCGTTCACCGCATCCGTCATCCGGAATGGTTTGAGCGTCCTCGTCCCGAATCCGCACCCGTAAACTCACTAAATCGTAGTGTCTTAGGTTCGTTCACCCGTGTTGGGTGTCAAGGATCTAAACATTCCATCCTACGCAGTCGACAAGATGAGTATGTCGAATTCGGCAATACTCGTTGTAGACGACGATCAATCCGTCCGTCAGTCGCTTGGCAAATTCCTGACACGTATCGGTTACGCTGTCACCGAAGCCGCCGACGGTGCTGAAGCGGTGGAGTTGTTTCACAGAAACTCTCCTGACGTCGTTCTGCTTGACCTCCACCTACCTGACTCCGAGGGTTACGATGTCCTGGAACGGCTGCGCGATCAGGGCGCTGCGGTGATTGTCATCACCGGTGACGATGAAGTTGGGACCGCCGTCGGAGCGATGCAAGCGGGTGCCGAGAATTTCTTGACGAAGCCCGTCGATCTTCCACACCTTGCGGTCGCCGTTTCGCGTGTGTGTGAGACCGTCCAATTACGCCGGAAAATCGATGTACTTCGTTCAGGTGGTGCGGCTTCTTCCGGACTGTCGGCGTTAGGCGTGTCCCCGAACATGCGCGAACTGGCGCGACAGATCAAATTGTTAGCCGCGAGCGGGAGTACCACGGTGCTCCTAACCGGCGAAAGTGGGACGGGTAAGGGATTCGTTGCTCGGCTCATACACGATTTGTCTCCGCGCGCAGATGCACCGTTTGTCGATATCAACGCCGCCGGGCTCAATCCGACGTTCTTAGATAGCGAACTGTTTGGTCACGAAAAGGGTGCCTTTACCGATGCGAAAGAACGCAAACGTGGTCTCTTCGAATTGGCGCAACACGGTACGGTGTTTCTGGACGAGATTGGCGACCTTGCTTCGGAGCTGCAACCCAAATTATTGAAGGTCCTCGAATCAAAAACGTTCCGGCGTGTTGGTGGAACACATTCGATTTCCGTTGATGTGCGACTCATCGCAGCCACCAACCGAGATTTGACGAGCGAAGTACGGTCCGATCGATTCAGGGAAGATCTGTATTATCGCTTGAGTGTATTACCAATTCATATGATACCGGTGCGCGAGCGGTCACGTGACGATCGTATGGCGTTGCTCGAGTTCTTGCTCGCAGACGTGTCTCGCGGCATGGCCACGCGAAACGCGACCGTCGATTCCACGGCCCTTCGTCGATTGCTCGACTACGCTTGGCCCGGCAACGTTCGTGAAATGCGGAACGTCTTGGAACGCGCAATGATTCTCGCCTCCGGCGATCCCGTTCGCACCGAACACCTCCCCGCGGAAATACGGACCGGTCGTCAAACATCCGAAAACGGATACGAACCGATGTCGTTAGACGAAGTCGAACGTCGGCATATCGAACGGACGCTTCGGTCCCACAAGGGCAATCGTACACACGCGGCGAAACAATTGGGTATTTCGCGCGCAACACTGATCAAGAAAATCAAAATCTATGAACTCACGGACTGACATCGACGTGGATCGTGAAGTAGACGCCATGACCTGCCGAGCGTGTGGCGATGACGCGCGGGCCTCGGAGGGGTTCGAATGCCAGGGCTGTGGTCGGTTTGTCTGCATCGAATGCACGGTGCGTGGTGTGACCTCTTGTAAGAACTGTAAGTCCGAATAAAGGCTGAAGAAGCACAACACTCGACGCTCAGCATTCAACACTCGACGCTCAGCATCGACACTCAATGAACGCTGAACGTTGATTTCGGTTGTGAGCTGTCTCGGTTTTGACCGACCGTCATTTTTCTATACAATTTACGACAACTCAACTGAATATTTTCCATGTTGTAAACCGTTTAACACCAACTAGTTAGCAATCACGCAGACGATGGCACAGGCCCTGCTTTGGGTAACCGCGAAGGAAGAAGTTGTTTGGACCGGCGGCTCCATTGGCCTGACCTGCTATCCCCACGCTCCAGCCCCCTGTTCGTGGCAGGCGGGTTGATGGGCCCCGGTGTTTTACCGTTATCATGTTGAGACCCGCCCTTCGGCGGGTCTTTTACTTTTCCGGGCCGGATCGCACTTATCTTTCCGGTCCATGAAAAAACTCGTCCTGTTCGACATAGACGGCACGTTGCTCCACACCGCCGGCGCGGGTCGCCGTGCGGTCCATCGTGCCATGGCAACCGTTTTCGGTGATGGTCATGTATACGATGGAGTTCGGTTCGACGGTAAGACGGACCCCGAGATCATAACCGAGCTGATAAATGAGGCTGGGCATGAAGGACCCCCATCCGATGATGTGATCGACAGTGTGTGTGAGAGGTACCTCGAGTTCCTTCAGGACGAGTTGGTTGCCGTTGGGGACGAGTCTCATACATATCCGGGTGTGGAGGACCTTCTGGGCCGACTCGAAAAACGGTCCGACGTGCTGATTGGTTTGCTTACAGGAAACATTGAGCGGGGCGCTCACCTCAAACTTCGCTCTGTGAGTATCGAACCACAGCGGTTTCGTGTTGGTGCCTTTGGTTCCGACGCCGCCGAACGCCCGGCGCTTCCATCCATTGCTGCCGCCCGGGCGTCGGAGTTTATGGGTCGTGTGCCGACCGGGGCGGAGGTTGTGATAATTGGAGACACACCGGCTGACGTGACGTGCGGCAACTCGATTCGCGCTCGGGCAATCGGTGTCGCAACCGGGCGTTACTTGGTGGATGACCTCGAGTCGGCCGGGGCGTACGCGGTGTTCCAAGACCTCTCCGATCCGACGGCGGTCGAGTCCGCAATTTTTGCATGACGACGCCAAAGCTCTTGATTCCCCTACGCGTCCCCGAACTCGGTCCGTCACTTGGTCAATTGGTAACGGGTACTGAATTGGGTCACCTGGGGCTGACGCTGGACGAGTTCCGGCTGCAGCTGGTGACACGGTTGATGGAGCATGCTGGGGAGGCCCGGCGTCTTGCCGCCGGTAACGAGCGTCAGGCGGCGATTGCGGCGTTGAAGCGCTCGGTATGGATGGGTGTGTGGGAAGAAGCCGTGAACGCGGTTGCCAAACGTTTAACCGAAACCATCGAACGACGTTTGATTGCCGAGGCCAAGGCGGTCCGCATGTCAGCGCGGCTTCGCAGACGCGTATCGATGACTGACGTCGAACAACGGGCCCTGGCTGCGCGATTGGGAGCGGCTGGTGGAGGGCTCATCCCGGCCTTAGTCGTTATAGACGAGAAGGGCACGGTTGCGATGACCGCCACCACACGCGAGGGCGACGCCGTCGATGAATGGCAAGAGGCGCTTCGGTACGCGGCTCGGCGATTGGAAGCGGCTTGGCTCGCGTTGGAAGATGCTGTGGATCGGGAGATCAGTCATTGGCAAAGCGTTGCAGACGCGCTGGCAGCTTGGCGAAAAACACTTTGGCCCGTTTTCGTAACTGGTGTGACGGGTGCGGCTCTCGCAGCATGGGCCGGCCTGATGCTCGGTGGTGTTCTTCCCGTGCCGGGTTGGCTTCAACCTCTGTGGGTATCAATATTCGCGTTCTTGCGGTGATTGCACTGTTGGTCCCGAGCGTTGTGGTGGGTCAACAACTGCAAATGACACGCGTGCGGTTCGAGACCCAGCAGGATCTTCAGGAAATCGCGATGCGGGGCCACGCCATTTTGGGAATCGACGCCGTGGATGGCGTGCAATATGTGTGGGTGGTGGCGTCAGACATCCAACGATCGATTTTGGCATCTGACGGTCTCGATGTTTCGGTTCCACCAACAATTTCCGCAGCCGGCACGCAGGCAATCAACTCCCCCGACTTCGATACGCCGGTGACGGGTCTCCACGACCGTCTGGCCACGCTTGCAGGGAGTGAAGGCGCCGTCACCATGGATACGATCGGGTTCTCACTTGAGGGTCGACCGATTCTGGCGCTCAAGGTGGGTCCTGTGGATGAGAGCCCGGCGCGCGCCAACGTGTCGTTTGCCGCAACGACGCATGCTCGAGAGTGGATCACACCGATGATGACGCTCGGGCTGTTGGATTATCTCGTTGACTCATTGCCAAACGTTGCCGGCGGACAAGCGTTGATCGACTCCCGTGACATTTGGATCATCCCGGTTGTGAACCCGGATGGGTATCAATACACACATGACGTGCAACGTCTGTGGCGCAAGAACCGACGAGACAATGGTGGTGGGACCTTTGGCGTCGATCTCAACCGGAATTTCCCGGGACTCTGGGCTTACAACGACATTGGTTCGAGTGCAATCGGCGCATCTGAAACGTACCGTGGAACCTCCAGTGGCTCCGAACCGGAGACACAGGCTCTGATACAGTTCCATCGCGAATACCCGCCGGTCATTGCGTTGTCATACCACGCCTTTGGGAACGTGATCTTGTATCCCTATTCGCACGATTGGGGTGTGTTGCCGCCGGACCTTCCGGTTTACGCAAACCTGGCCGGATCGGTATTGTCGCCGGCCGTTTTTGATCGCAATTCTAATTCGACGAGACCGTTCTATACCTCAGGTCCCGGGTGGAAACTCTATGCCGTCAACGGCGACTATACCGAGTGGCTCTACCGTGAATTGGGTACGTTGGCGTTTACGATCGAGTTGACTGCGGGTTGTTGTGATGCCGGTGTCCAGTACGGTTTTCTTTTTCCCGACGACTCCGTACAAATAGCGCAGGTGGTGAGTGACAATTTGCCATTCGCCCTTTCCATGATTGAGGCAGCTGGCGATCCCGAACGCGCTGTAGGTCCGTCCGGGCAAATGGCGGAGGGTGTCTACTTTGAGACGGCTGCACCGTCGGTGCGGGTTGTGGGACAAGCTGATCGTTTGGGAACGACCGCGGTTGTTCGTGGCGTGAGCGGCCAACAAACGGTTCCACTGGGTGGCGGTGAACTCGAGACCGGCACCTTGCGACAACGACGATCAAGTGACGTAACACAAGTAACTTTCCCCGGCTCCGTCGATATAACGGCGCAACTTCGTGGAGCAGTCATTCACTACGCGGATCAAGGGACGGGTGGCGCGGAGTGGCAAGGTTGGCCAACCGATTCGGGCGGCGTGACGGGCAACACTTCCTGGATTGGATGGCAAGACACGTTGGTCTCGCCGGAAATTACGACCTGGGGTTATGAACGGTTGCGTCTGTCGTTTTGGAACCGTCACTTTGGTTCCATTGGCCGTGCAGACTTCCGAGGCACCGTACAATTCTCGCTAGACAGCGGTATCACATGGCGTACCGCTGAGGTCGTTGTGGGTCTTGGGCTCAAGTGGTATCCGGTGTCAGTGCCTGTCAATCAGTCGACGCCCTCCATTCGTTTCCGGATATTCTCCGACAGTCTTTTGTGGTGGGTCGATGCAATCCAGGTACTGGGTGACGCGGCCGCGAGAGATCTTGACGTCGCGGGGCCGCCAATCACAGCGCGTGTCTCCGAAAACCCCGTCCGCTCCGATGGTGTATACATATCTTGGCCGCCCGCGGGTGACGTTGCGGAGGTAAAGGTTTTCACATTCCGTGGCGATTTGGTGTTCGAAACTGACGTACCGAGCGCACAGGGCGCGTTTCGTTGGGATCTTCGAAACGTCAACGGCTCGCCCATCAATAACGGTGCGTACATCGTTATCATTCGGATGGGAGACACGGTGTTGCGAAAACGGCTTTTTGTGGCCCGCGGGTGAGAACATTATCAATCGGTGTGGATCTCGTTGAGATTCGACGTATTGAACGGATACTTGAACGATTTGGAAATCGGTCCTTGCGCCATTTGCTCACCGATCGTGAACAAGAGTACTGCCTCGCTCGGCCAAAGACCGCGCAACACGTTGCCGGTCGCGTAGCAGCCAAAGAGGCATCCTATAAAGCCCTTCAGGCCGCCAACGCTGCCGCCGGAATCCATTGGTTGGAAGTCGAAGTCGTGTCTGCGGCCAGCGGACGCCCCGAGCTTGTATTTCATGGAAGAGCCCAGGAAGCGGCGGAGCGGTTGGGTGTACAAGAATCGCTGATTTCGATCAGCCACTCCATCGATACGGCAATTGCGATGGTGGTGTTGAATGGTTGATTATTCCCGCTGGTTGCGACGTTTTTTCGCCACAGAGCACACAGAGAAAGTTAGAGGTCACAGAGTTTGTTGTGGTAGTTGTGCGCCGAACGTGCATCTCAGTGCACCCTTTCCTGACTGCCCCGGAAAAAGAAAAAAGGCAGTTCTCTGTGTCCTCTATCTTTCTCTGTGTGCTCTGTGGCAAGAAACCTGAGAAAAAGGACCGACATGGTCGTCAAAAGCATGATCCTGGCCGCTACGGTCACCTTGTTGACT
>JAZDDC010000276.1:0-4687 GCA_036679565.1 Gemmatimonadota bacterium | reverse complement strand
GAACTCAATCCGTCTGATCGAGTAACAACTGGTGCCATATTGCGAGTTGTCGTATCCGCACGTCGGTCGGGCAGCGACGGTTCGCCGGTGTGACCCTCACAAAGTCCTTGCTGCATCGGCTACCGAAAGCCGAATTGCATGTCCATTTAGATGGTTGCATTCGGCCCGGTACACTTTTGGATCTTGCGCGTCACGCTTCGGTCTCGCTTCCGGCAGACACGCCCGAGGCCCTGGCCGATGCGATGAGTGTGAAACGGGCACGGAGTCTCGAGGAATACCTCGAACGATACGAAATCATGGTTTCCGTTTTGCAATCCCAGCGCGCGCTAGAGCGTGTTGCGTACGAGTTCGTAGTCGATGTTGCCGCAGAGAATGTTCGTTACGTCGAAGTGCGGTTCTGTCCCGCATTGCACACACCGGCAATGTCGTTGGCACAGTCGGTGGAAGCGGCCCTGGAGGGTGTGAAACGGGCTCGTGATGAAACGGGTTGTGAAGTAGGACTCATCGTCTGTGCACTTCGCACGCTGCCTACTTCGGTGTCGGATGATCTTGCGCGGCTCGCGGTCGATTATCGTGACGCGGGTGTCGTGGGCTTTGACCTTGCCGGTTCCGAAGCGGGTCACCCTGCGCGCAATCACGCCAAGGCCTTCCGTCACGCCGCACGCCATGGTGTTTCGTGTACGTGTCATGCCGGAGAGGGTGATGGTGCGGATTCGGTCCGGGAGGCATTGCAAGAGTGCGGCGCCCTCCGGATTGGACATGGGACCAGGGTCGGCGAGGATCCTGCACTTCTAGAATACGTCAACGAGCATCGTATACCGCTCGAGATGTGCCTCTCCTCGAACCTTCATACGAATACGGTGCCGGACATCGCGAGCCATCCGGCGCGGACGTACTTTGATCGAGGCTGTGTTGTCACATTGAACACGGACGGTCGGTTGATAGACGGTGTCACGCTTACCGATGAGTATTGGCTGGCGCATACCATGTTGGGGTTCAATAGAACCGAAATCGAACAGATCATCTTGAACACATTCGCAAGTGCGTTTCTACCGGATGACAGGAAAGCGGCTCTCATCGCCGAGGTCCGATCGGAACTAGCTTCGATAACATGATCGTTACCCAGATTGTCACCGATCCGGTTGGTATCCCCTTGCTGAGCCGGCTTATGGGTCTCGTTGGCATCGCCGCCATGCTGGGTGTTGCGTGGTTGCTTTCGGAGGATCGTTTTCGCGTACCGTGGAAGTTGGTTGCGGTGGGTTTGGGTCTGCAGGGCGTGTTTGGATTTCTGGTCCTGAAAACGCCGTTTGGGCGTTCGTTCTTCGATGTGATCAACGCGGGTTTTATTCGTCTGCTGTTGTTCACCGAAGACGGTGCTCGTTTTCTCTTTGGCAATCTCGTGAAGAACAACGTCCCGGCGGGTACGCCGATTGGTGAGCCGTTGGATATGGCCCCGTTGGGCGAGACGCAACTGTGGGTGAACACGGGTGGGTATTTTGCGTTCAGCGTCCTTCCCGTAATCATATTCTTCTCGGCGCTGGTGTCAGTTCTTTACTATCTGGGCATTATGCAACGTGTCGTCCAGGGAATTGCCTGGGTGATGCAGCGGACTATGCGAACGTCGGGTGCGGAAACGCTAGCGGTGGCCGGCAACATCTTTGTTGGGCCCACTGAGTCCCCGTTGCTCATCAAACCGTTTGTCCGGTCTTTGACGATGTCGGAACTCAACACGGTGATGGTGAGTGGATTCGCCACGATCGCCGGCTCTGTACTCGCGGCTTACATCGGAATGCTGTCGCCGTTCATGCCGGACATCGGCGGACATCTCATGACGGCCAGTGTCATGAACGCCCCTGCCGCGTTACTCATCTCCAAGATTCTGTTTCCCGAAAGAGAGCGTGCCAAGACGCGTAGTGGCCTGGTCATCGAAACCGACACACGCGCCGTAAACGTCATCGAGGCCGCCGCATCCGGCGCGTCGCAGGGATTGAAGTTGGCGCTCGAGATCGGAGCGATGCTGATGGTGTTCATCGCACTGGTCGCGATGCTCAATTTCATTGTCGGTGCCTTGGGCGGATTATTTGGGTTCCCGCAGTTGTCCATGGAACAGATGTTTGGTTGGGTGCTTGCGCCCGTCGCGTGGCTGCTTGGTGTTCCGTGGGCCGATGCCAATACTGTCGGATCGTTGATGGGCGTCAAAGTCGTGTTGAACGAATTCATTGCGTACTTGCAACTCTCCGACCTCCTCAGTGCAGGCGATGCACTGTCTCCCCGCGCATCGATCATTGCCGCCTATGCGTTGTTGGGATTTGCAAACTTCAGCACGATAGCGATTCAAATTGGTGGTATTGGCGGTATAGCGCCTGAACGGCGTAGCGATCTCGCACGTCTGGGTGTGCGAGCGATGATTGGGGGGAACCTCGCGGCGTTCATGTCGGCGGCAATCGCGGGAATGTTGATTTAGATGGCGGACACCGGTGATGCCGTCTCATTCCTAAAAACACGTGTACCCGCATCGCCCCGTGTTGCCATCGTCTTAGGGTCCGGTTTGAAGGGGCTCGCCGACACGGTTCAGGATGCCGTGTCCATCCCGTATTCCGATATTCCAGGCTTTCCCCAACCGTCGGTCAAAGGCCATTCAGGGTCGCTCACATTTGGGACGTTGGGCGGGACGCCGATTGTCTGTCAGCTCGGCCGTTTTCATTTATATGAGGGTTGGGATATCTCGACTGTCATACATCCGGTGCGGGTCTTCAGCGCACTGGGTGCCACGACACTGGTTGTGACAAACGCAGCGGGCGGAATACGCCGGACCTTTGAGCCACCGCAGCTGATGCTCATATCCGATCATATCAATATGATGTTTCGAAGTCCGCTTGCCGGCCCAGTTGTGGAATCGGAACTGCGGTTCCCCGACATGTCGAACCCATACGACAAAGGTTTGGGAGCACGAGCGCGTGAAGTCGCCGTACGTCATCACATTGCTTTGGAGCCCGGGGTGTACGCGGGTGTACTTGGACCGAGTTACGAGACACCATCTGAAATCCGGATGCTCGCGGGTCTAGGCGCCGACGCGGTGGGTATGTCCACGGTGCCGGAGGTGATTGCCGCGCGGGCGCGTGGGACGATGGTCTTAGGTATTTCCATCATAACGAATCGAGCGGCCGGCATTTCCACTCAACGTTTGTCGCATGCCGAGGTGCTCGATGCGGGGCAACGTGCGAGTGCTATGCTCACTGCCGTTGTTGCGGGAGTAGTTGGTGGTCTCTGAGACAGGAATGAATTTTCGGGGGGCGAAGTAAACGTGCGTCTGGCGAACATGGTTACGGCTGTCGATGCTCATGCAGGGGGCGAACCGGGTCGGGTCATCGTCGGTGGTGTCCTCGATGTTCCGGGCGCGACGATGTTCGAGAAGATGAAGTATCTCGAACAACACAAGGACGATCTGCGCAAACGGATGCTACGCGAACCACGCGGTTACCCCGCACTTTGTTGTAACGTGATTCTCCCGCCCACTCATCCCGATGCGGATGCTGGCTTTGTCATCATGGAACAGACCGAATACCCTGCAATGTCAGGTAGTAATACGATTTGTGTCACGACGGTCCTGATCGAGACCGGAATGGTGACCGTTACAGAACCTGTGACCGAATTGACGTTGGAGGCTCCGGCGGGGTTGATAAAAGTTCGTGCGGATGTTGCTAACGGAAAAGTTACCGGTGTCGAATTCGAGAACGTCCCAGCTTTTGCGGTACATCTCGATGCGACGTTGGAAGTACCCACGCTCGGATCGGTAGTCGTCGATGTTGCATGGGGTGGAATGTTTTATGTCATCGCGAACGCAGAACAATTCGGTCTTGATCTGCGACCCGAAAACGCGAGCGAAATCTGTCGGATCGGAGAAATGTTGCGTGAGTCGGCGCGGGAACAGTTGAAGGTCGTGCATCCAGAAAATGAACTGATTGTAGATGTCACCATTTCCCAGCTGTCGGCACCCAGCCAGAACTCGCGATCATCCCGGAAAAACGCCGTCGTTGTTTCTACCAGCCCCGTCGATTGGGAGCGACCGGAAACTTGGAGGGGTGTGCTGGATCGCTCGCCGTGTGGAACCGGAACCTGCGCGAAGATGGCGGTCCTGCACGCCAAGGGGCAATTGGCGTTGCACGAAGATTTCCTGCACGAAGGTATTCTTGGCACCGTCTTTACGGGGCGTCTTCTGCGGGAGACCGTTGTGGGCGGTTACAAAGCTGTCGTACCGACGATAAAGGGTCGCGCGTGGATCACGGGGTTGGCGCAGTACGTGTTGGACGCGGAAGATCCGTTTCCCGAGGGATTCACGGTCTCTGACTTGTGGGGTTGAACCCGGCGTTGTGAGACCTGCCCACTCAATCAGTTCTCTGTGACCTCTATCTTCCTCTGCGTCCTCTGTGGCTTATTAATATGATCCACCCAGGGCCCCCGTAGCCACAGAGGACACAGAGCAGGATGGAGCACACAGAGTTTGCTGGTGTTTTGCTAGGATCGTGCTCGCGGTGCAGCGCCACTCAACCAATCGAGCAGTGGTATTAGTGACGCGGGTGCGGCTCCATCCGTTGTTTCAACGGTATGCTCGCGGCCATCCAAGTCGATCGTAACGCGATAATTGAAACGGTCGGCACCCGCTGACGCCGAATTCTTGATGGTAGCA
>JAZDDC010000275.1:0-2270 GCA_036679565.1 Gemmatimonadota bacterium | reverse complement strand
GAAGGGAATGACAGCAGGTGTCGTTTTGAATGCGCGAGCTGTGCCGTAGGATTGTTCACGACCAACTTGTCAGGATAGCGTTCCATATCTCGGAGGAATGGTCTGTTGATTGGCAAGGGAAAACGGGTAAAGACTACGTCGCTGTTTCGACAAAGCGCTGCGTTAGGTTGATCGAAGACCTCAACGTCAAAGTGTTGACGCAACGTCTGATATGCATAACGCGTGTCGCTGGTATCCGACCGGAGTAAATGCCGTGTGGTGAAGAATGCGATTTTCATGTTTTGTTTGGTGACGCGCTCACTGAGTGCAAATACGCATCGCCAGCGCGACTCCCCAAAGTCACGTCTCCTGACGCTGATGGTCGGATCAACGCCCAACTCTCAAGACATGAAGAATCGTTGAGAGTCGAGCGTTGACAGTTGAGCGTTGAACCGTTGATGCCGTTGGGCTAGCTGGGCCACACCGTGCCTTGGTTTTCCTCTGTCACCGGTCCGATTCCTTTGTACGCAAATTTCTGAACACGCTTGCCTTCGTAGGTTTCGGTCGTGTAAATGTTGCCGTGCGAGTCGGTGGCAATGCTATGTACCGCGAAGAACTGACCTGGCTGGCGGCCGCCATCGCCGAAGCTTGTGAGGATCGTCATCGTCTCACGTTCGATAATATAGATCTTCATGTTCTTGCCGTCGGCGAGGTATAGGAATCGTTGTTCCGGGTCCTTTGAGAAGGCAATGTCCCAGGTCGAGCCGTCACCGAGTGTCTCCGGTGCCACGATGAGTTCCTCAACGAATGTGCCATCCTTTTGAAAAACCTGCACCCTGTTGTTAGGGCGATCACAGACGTACACCAACCCATCGTTGGATGGGTCGGCACAGTGTACCGGGTTGCGAAATTGCTGCGCAAGTTCGGCCGTTGGGTCGTACCGACCGAGGTCGGTGTCGTCGGGCTCATTGCCGTACGCGCCCCAATAACGTTTGAACTCCCCGGTGTCCATGTCGATCACGACGACGCGTTTGTTACGGTATCCGTCGGCGATGTATGCTTCATTTGCGCTTGCGTCAAACGAAATCTTCGCGACGCTACCGAAGTTGTCCGTGTCATGGCTGCCGGTGTTGGCTTCGGGTGTGCCGATCTGCATGAGAAACGTTCCATCTCGAGCGAACTTCAGGAGATGGTTGTCGGCGCCGTCGTTCCCGCCGATCCAGAGGTTGTCCATATGGTCTGCGGCGATGCCATGGTTGGAGGCCGGCCAGTCGTATCCGTCTCCGTCACCGCCCCAGTGTCCAACCAGATTTCCGTCCTGGTCGAACTCCAGAACATTCGGTGCGGGCAGACAGCATTCACCGCTGGGGGGATCTTGCGCGGCCCCAAGTTCCGTACGGGGGTTGCCGTTGCCGCGATGGACGATCCAGATATGGTCCTGCGAGTCCACGGTGACGCCGATAGCCGATCCGAGAACCCAGTGGTTCGGCAACGGTTTGGGCCACAATGGATCGACTTCGAACATCGGGGCCTCGACCACCGATCCGTCCTGTTGCCCGGATGAATCGGCCTCGCCACGCGCGCACGCCGTTGAGGTGGCAAAGACCAATACCGGGACTACGAGAACGCGCGTACGTTTCATTCCTTGCTCGACTTTTTCAGCGTAGGTGAAAAATCGGCTAAAACATAACTGTAGGTTCGTGTGGCCGTAACGACGCTTTGCGTCCTTGCCGTATCCGGGGCCGGAGGATCATTTTGGACTCGAAAAACAAGGAACTGAGCCGATGAAATGAGGCGGACGGTACTCGCGATTTTTGTGGTGGCCGGGTTGATATGGACGACACCTCTGTCCGTACCGGCCCATGAAATTCCAGCCGATGTAACGGTCCAAGTGATTGTCAAGCCGGACGGGGACAGACTTCACGTGCTGGTACGGGCCCCACTTCGCGCCATGCGTGACATGCAGTTTCCGCTTCGGGGACCGGGATACCTCGAACTGGGCATGGCCGATGAGCACCTTCGCAACGCGGCGGTGTTGTGGATAGCAAACGAAATCGAGCTGTTCGAGGCTGATCGACGCTTGGTGGAGTACGAACTCGTCGCTGCGCGCGCATCGATACCGTCGAACAAATCATTCGGAAGTTATGACGATGCGTTGTCGCATATCATTGGACCTCGACTGCCGGAGTCCACCAACCTGCATTGTCAAAATGCGTTACTCGATATCGTACTGACCTATCCCATCAACTCGGCACAATCCCGATTCTCCATTCATCCCCAACTGCAACGCT
>JAZDDC010000274.1:0-5277 GCA_036679565.1 Gemmatimonadota bacterium | reverse complement strand
GGAGCCGTAACGCGTGATAGAGTTGTTTGGCTTCCGAGAGTGGTGTGCGTAGATCGGCGGTTCCCACCATGACCATGGTTGGCGTTTCGATATTACCCACGAGTGACAACGGTGAGTACTCCCAATATCCGTCAGGGTTTTCCCACGGAGTCCCCTCGTACCGATAGTGCATGTACCCGTCATAGTTGTCGGCCACAAGGGTTTTACTGATCCAGTTCACAACTGGTTTTGTTACGACTGCGGCGCGAAAACGGTTTGTTTTGCCCACGATCCATGCTGTCATGATTCCTCCGGCGCTGCCGCCGGTTACGTAAAGACGGTTTTCATCGACATCACCTCGATTGATTACGTCGTCAACAACGGACATGAGGTCCTCGTAGTCATTCCCCGGATAATCATGGTACAATAAATTGCCGAACTCCTCGCCGTAGCTAGTGCTACCGCGTGGGTTGGAGTAAACGACGATGTAACCGGCGGCTGCATAGAGTTGGATTTCTGCCGCGAACCGATCGCCGTAGTTGGAGATTGGTCCGCCGTGAATCTCTAAGAGTAACGGATATCGCCTATTGGGATCGAACCCCGGCGGATGCACGATCCAGGACTGAATACGCCGACCATCGTGAGATGATTCCGTCCAAAACATCTCCGCGGGTGCGATAACGCGTTGTGTCGTGAGGTCTTTGTTGAGTGTTGTCAGAATGCGTCTGGCTCCGTTCGGCTCGATCAGGGCAACTTCGCTGGGCTCCGCGGACGTCGAGTATGTAAAGGCAATGGTGCCATCCCGTGAGACTGAGAAGTTCCCCCCGCCGTACGGGCGTCCCACGGACGTACCGCCGAGACTGTCTGCAACAGTTCTGAATTGCCCACCGGTTGTGACAAAACCGACCTTGGAACTGCCCTCATCGTCGAACGCGAAGTAAACGCCGCGCCCGTCGGCTGACCATGCCAACGAACGCACTTATCGATCCTGTGCGTTCAATACGGTTCGCGACTCCGAACCATCTGCTCTCATCAGGTAGAGGTCATTGGTCTGATAGGTTTGTACACGATCGTCGAAGCCAACGTACGCGATGTGCGAACCGTCCGGGGACACCGCGGGGTTTGCATCAGGCCCGCTTCGATCAGTTAACTGTACAATTGCACCGTCGTCCGTCGATACAGAGTAGATCTCACGTTCCACACGTTCGTACTCCCAATCGGCGGAACGATTTGTCGAGAAGACGATCGCGTGTCCATCAGGTGTCCAGGCTGGTCCTCTGTGTTGGAAATTACCCGACGTGACCTGTCGTGGTGTGCCGCCATCGGCCGGGATCACGAAGATGTGATTGTAACCCGGTTCTATGTAACCGCTGCCGTCCGCTTCATGACGCACTCGTGTCTCAACAAGGGGTGGGTCGGCCCACTGGGCTCCGTCAGGTCGAGGCGGCATAGCGGCCAACCGTGGAGGAGCCTCGGGAACAAGTTTGGAAAAAGCGATCTGTTGACCGTCCGGCGACCACGCGAGATCTCGAGGAGATCGGTCAAGTTGTGTGAGGCGGCCGGATTCCCCGGTTGTAATCCAGTAAACGTAGATCTCCGAACCGTCGTTGCCACTCGATACGAACGCAACGCGGGACCCGTCGGGTGACCACCGGGGTGCCGATTGGGTTTGGTCGCTGCTGGTGAGCTGCCGGTGTAGCGACCCATCCGTGTTCACGAGCCAAATGCGACCCTCCCGCCGATCTCGCATGATGCTCATGCTGTTTCTGACGTACGCGACCCAGGCGCCGTCCGGAGAGATCTGAACATCGGACGCGTATTCGACCTGGAATACATCGAGACTCGAGAAGGGTGTGTTTTGACCCTTGGTAGGGGTCGTTAGGAGCAAGCACCACGTAGCGGTGGCGAGCAGTTTGCGAATCACGAGATCCTCGGCGAAAATGGTGCTTTCAAGCTATGGGGTCCACGATGGCTTCGCGAGCGGGTCGCCTGTTGGACAGCCTGTCGATGGGTCGCCATTGGGTGTGCCGGGTTGGGCAAGAGTCACGGATCCCTTGCGACTGGCTCGATGCGGCGCCAACGTTATCCTGCATTCGGGACAACCTCTCGGAGCTCTGGGACGTTATTGACGTGTCTGGTCAGGTTGAACAGCTGAAGCTTGCCCTTCGTGGTCGATATACCATCGAGCGTGAACTTGGCAGCGGTGGCATGTCCGTCGTCTACCTCGGCGTGGATGTTCGGCATTCGCGCAATGTGGCGATCAAGGTGCTGCGTCCCGAACTCGTGTCTGAAATCGGTTTGGCCCGGTTTGAACGCGAGATTGAGACAGTGGCTTCGCTCAGTCATCCAAATATCCTTCCGCTTCTCGACTCCGACGCTGCCGGGGGTGTGCCGTATATGGTCATGCCGTACGTCGAGGGTGGTGGGCTTCGCGGCCAACTCCAAAGAGAGGGCCGCCTATCGATCGAGGTTGCAATATCGCGGGCCCTGGATGTGGCCGATGCACTCCGATACGCGCACGAATGTGGTTGCATACACCGAGACATCAAGCCCGAGAACATCTTGCTCCAGGGTGAACGGGCGGTCGTCAGCGATTTTGGGATTGCACGCGCTATCGACCTGTCGGGTGGCGCTCGTCTGAGTTCCACTGGTTTGGTCGTGGGCACACCTGCGTACATGAGCCCGGAACAAGCAAGCGGAGAGAAAAACATAGACGGCCGAGCGGACATCTATGCGCTGGGGTGTGTTGTTTACGAAATGTTGAGTGGTGAGCCCCCTTTCGATGGACCCACGACTCAGGCGATTATCGCAAAGCAAATCATGGCTCCTTTGCCGCCCTTGACGGTCACTCGAAGTGATGTCCCTGCCCACATCGCATTGGCTGTTGAAAAAGCGTTAAGTAAGGCGCCTGCCGATCGTTTCGAAACCGCGGATCAGTTCGCGCTCGCACTCACCGATCATGCGGCATCTGGTGCCGGGAAATTCCCTTCTATCGCGACACAACAACATCGCGAACGAAGGTCGCCGCTCAAGTCGCCGATGGCGTGGGTGATTGGGGTTGCCTCGATTCTGCTGTTTGTTTTCTGGTTTCTGCCACTGTCTTTTGATAACGCGTATTCCGTAGAGGGCGCCCGGCAGAAATTCATCGTGCTCACGCACGCGCTCACCGATGAAAATGACGCTGCGGCATCTCTCGCGAGGGAGGCGGAGCGCGAGCTCACACGAATGCTGACCGGTTGGGATGAAGCACGTGTTGTCCCCGCAATATCCAAGGCTGGTTTCGTCTTCGATCTCGGCCTACCGAGAAACCGAGGTCTTTCGCTGAACGAGTCGATAGCGCTCGCGCGGGCAGCGAGAGTCGGGACTTTAGTTGCAATGACAGCCGAGGTGCGGAACGATAGCGCGTACTTGGAGACGCAGCTCTACGACGTTCGCGACAGAGCACCGTTAGGCGACCCCATCTCCTCGGCTGCCGATCAATCCGACATCTTTGCGTTGGTTGCCCCAATTGCCTCCAATATTCTGAATCTCGGTGGGGCTCCAGAACAGCTTAGTGTATTCACGCGCGAGTCGAGCAGTCTTGATGCGCTTCGGCAGTTCCAAACAGGCCGTGACCAGTTAGAACGATGGCAACTCGAGGGTGCTGAGCGGAGTTTTCGCGCGGCGATCACTGATGACTCGACGTACGCTCGTGCGCACTACTATCTCAGTCTCACTCTGTATTGGCAAGCCGCGCGGGATGTAAATCGTTTTTCGCAATTGAGTGGGGAGATTCGACGACATGCCGGGGCTGCACGTCGACACGGATCGACCCTCGGCTATCGCGACAGCCTTTTCGTCGAGGCATTCTTCTCGTTTCAGAGTGGTGATTTCACGAATGCGCGAACGCTCTACAATGACCTCGTCCAATCCGACTCGACGAGCACGTACGCGTGGTTGTTGATGGGCACCGTCGAGTATCAGGACATGTGGGCCGAGATGGGTTCGGACGGTACTATGGTACCTCGTGGAAATTTGAACCTCGCCCGGCGTGCATTTATGCGTACGGTCAAACTCTCGCCGGATTTTTCGTTGGGATACGGGCATCTGTTCGATATTTATGAACGACTCAGTTTGACTGCTCGGTTTGCGTCCTGTCGCGGTTACCAACCGCCGGTAGAGCGAGTGTTTCTCATTGGAGAAACGCGGGATGCGGAGAGCCAGGTGTATTGGTGCCCCGTGATGCGGGACTCGATCGAGTGGGTTGATCCATTGACACTTCGGGGACCGTACAGACAAATCGCGTACTCCGGTGCTCGCAGTTTTCACGATGAGCTGCGGAATGAACTGCGGCGGTGGTCGGAATACGCGCCAGACGATCCGCGACCGATCGAGGAGCAATCCGCATTGCTCATGGAACAGGCAGCGTTGTCCGGACTGGCTGGAAATATCGAGTCTCGAGACAGTCTCATTGCGGAGACTCTTCGCAGCATGCAGCGTGCGCTGGCCATGAGTTCCGACACGACTCCGGAAAATCTGATCCGGATCGGATCACTATCTCTCGCTGCCGGAGATGTTGAACGCGCGTTTCAGTTGACGCAACGAGGGATTGCATTGGCGCGACTAGCTGACTCCGGTTCCCTGCGCGTTCTGCCCAGGGAGGCGGTAAATGTTTTTTTGGCGACAGGCCGATCGCGTGAAGCTTTGGCAGTGTTGACGGCGGCTGGTCCTCGAAGGATCACCTTAAGCGATTCCGACGATCGGTCATACGCGGTCCTGGTTGAACACATTTTGGCCCGTTTGGGTGTTTACGGTGCCGTACGATATCGTGGACCAGAGTTATACGAAGCGTTTGACGAAATTGACGCCGTATGGGCTGATTCAGGGTACTCGGAGAGCGAAAAGGGAACGATACGGACGCTGATCACGCAAGCTAGGGCGTTGCGATGGTTCCAAACGGCGCTTGTTTTGGACGAGAGCATATTACATGCTTGGTTGACAGGGAGCGACGTTACCGAACCGGTTTTGGTCGGGCATATGGCCCTGTCTTCCGATTCAGCTTCCGCCCGTCGCCACCTCGCGTCGGCCATGTCAGCTCTTGACAATGAACGAAATAGCGCCACTTTCGCGTATCTTGCGGGTCTTCTCGCGTACCGCTTGGGGGCGTACGCGGACGCCGTGCGTGCGTTCGATGTTGTGGGTCAGGTAGGTCTCAGTTTCACCACTAGTGACCTCGGGTGGGGGCTTCGGAGCCTCAGATATCTCATGCTCGGACGCACGTACGAAGCGATGGGTGATTCTGAAATAGCACGTAGGAAT
>JAZDDC010000273.1:0-3235 GCA_036679565.1 Gemmatimonadota bacterium | reverse complement strand
TCCGAATTCGGTGCTTAACGTACCGCGGAGCAATACGGAATCGCCCTCGAAGACTACAGCGGTTCCGATGACGGTCGCGCGAATCGAACCGGCACCGTCGGTGATGTGCAGACTTTCGTCGTCGAACGAATTCAAATTGTTCAAGGCAATACCGGCGATAACCACCTGCGATCCGACAGGAAGCGATTTTGCCTGTTGAATCGTGACCAGCGGCGTGGCTACGGTGATATCTGATTGCATCCTCGGCTTGATTTGCCACGCACCGGCATTTGTCGGTATTAGGACACCCTGGACATCGACCGAAACACCCGGTGCAAGGCCGCTGACGTCCAACCCCAAGGCGGCGTCGGCAATGACATCGACGGGGCCTGAGCCGTCATCAATGGTCACCGAAGCGTCGAGACCACTTGTTCCTGTTGCGGTCACGGCCGCACCGATCACCGACACGAGCGCTGCATCGTTGGCGCCCCCGGTACCAGTGGCCGCCGAACCGGTCGTGACGCCCAGCGGCGTGGGCGCACCAACCGCCACAAACGTCGTCCTCACGGCGACGGTGCCGAGTACTTGCACACTGTCGCCAGCGACGGCAGACACGGCTGCGACACGTGTCGCGCGAATGGCGCCTGTCGCGTCGCGAACGTGGATAGAAGAGTCACCAAAGGCGTTCCATGCCGTGATAGCCACGGCGTCCAACTGTGCGCGCGCTCCCACTTCGAGGGCACGGATTTCCGCAACGGTCCCCACCACTATTTCGCGAGGGTCACTGCCGAGAACACGGGTGGCGCCACGATTCTCGCACGAAGATACGAAAACGGCGAGGGAAAAAACGGTTAAGAGTCGGGCTGTGTTACGCATCAGTAATTTATCCGCGCGCCGATACGGATGACGCGACCAAAGCCACGCCGTATGAGCGGTACGCCAAAGTTCGGGTTAGCAATGAGGGGAACTGTCACAGATCCACTCACTGGGTCAGTCTGCAAGGTGCCGTTCGGATCGATGAGGTACAACGCCCGATCCGGTACACCGTCCGAGGGGTCGGTGAGGTTCAACCCGTCAATCACGATCGACACGTCGTTGCCGCCAATTTGAGTGAGTCCGATGCTCAACGAAATGTCTACCCGCGTGAGCCACGGCGCACGGCACACGTTGCGCTCGGCGAACTGTCCAACTTGAGATTGCAAACAATCCCAATCAGCAAAGAGATCCGACACACCCGTAATGGACTGGTCAACAAAAGCCACATCGTTACGCGCTGAACCGTCTCCATTTGCATCGACACCATCGCGATAACCAGGTGTAAACGGACGCCCCGATTGGCTCCGGACAAAAGCCGACAAACTTGATCCGACCCCGATGGGAAGCCCAAATTCGGCGCCGACAACGATCCTATGAGGAATATCGAAGTCCGAGGTACCATCGGCCCAGTCGATTCCATTCAGACTGTCTGGGAACGGACTGAGTTGGTCGTCAGGCCCACCCCCACGGCCACCCAACCAATTGTCGGTCGTCGTGGAGAAGGTATAGCTCGCGAACAAACGCGCGGACGTTGCAAGGGTGCGTTCGAGTGAGGCGGTAAAATCCGTATAGTCCGAAAAACCGTCCGGATTCAACGCCGACACAAGATCAAAGTTGGGAAAACGGCGATTCGTAGCCGGGAGTGACGCAAGGAGACTGCGCTCTTTTGCGAGTGTACCGTAGATCGACCTGCCGTGTTGATCAGTGGCGATGACGCTATTGCGATTGAGATCGGCACGACGAACGAGGAAGTCGGTGTGCCGGTACGAAGCCGAAACGTGTAGCGCCGTTTGCGAATTCAGGGCCCGCGAGATTCCACCACCTAACCGCACCGTTCGCGGCGCCTCAAAGTCTGGTCCAAGCAACGCGAGCCGTGGACCGGTGATGGATGACAGTCCACCGTTGGGCACTGTGGGCCAACCGCTCACATCGCCAATCCCGCGCCGAACCATGACGTTTCCGCTATGACTGATGACTTCACTCAAGGCGAAAGTTTGAACGAGACCGTAATAGATGCCCGCGTTGCCACGCACGACCCACTCACCCCGTTGGCCGGGCAGGTAGGAGAAACTAAACCGCGGACTGAACTTGCTGGAAACACCGTCGATGACGGAATTATCGAGACCAGTCAGTTGCAGCCAATCGTCGTTCCGCGTGACCTCCCCGGTTGGGAAACCCTCGTTTTCGTAACGAAGACCAATGACAACTTCCAATCCCGGCGCGGCGGTCCATGTGTCTTGCAGGAAACCGGCGATTTGGAGTGAGCTGAATCTTGCCGGAACAGCCGAGGTTTCCGCTTGGACGAAAACGCCACGAGCGTTGGCAAACCCAAGGGCATCGCTCGAACGTCTCGTTAACGGATCGGGCC
This sequence comes from Gemmatimonadota bacterium, assembly GCA_036679565.1. Classification (GTDB taxonomy): domain Bacteria; phylum Gemmatimonadota; class Gemmatimonadetes; order Gemmatimonadales; family GWC2-71-9; genus JAZDDC01. The sequence goes on along the minus strand of JAZDDC010000273.1, from coordinate 852 downwards.
GTGATTCCCCCGCCGAACTTAAGGCTGTGCGAACCCGTGATATAGTGAAGCGTTTCTGATATGCGTAGTGCAGACGTCTTGAAGTCGCCCGGCAGATTCGCGCTTGTTCCGAACGGTTGGAAGCCGCTCGCGAGCGTAGTACTTATTGGTCCATTGAAGGTCGTGAACTCGCGCATGCTAGACTCAAAGCCGATCCTCAATTCCTGTGCGAAGTTGTTGCCCCAACGTGAGGCCAATCCCGCGCGCAGGACAAGATCAAGACCGTCAATGCCAGCACCAAAACCCGATCCGATGTCTGGATCGATCATTGGATCCGTTACGGATACACTGCCGAAATTTGCGCTAACATTCACGGCGTGCCGTTCCGTTGTCCAACCAAAACGCCCGAACGCCGTGACCAGATCGACGCTCTCGATTTGGGGAGCCACATAGTCACCTAAATCCACACCGAACCCATCCAGCGACGACTGAGCCACCGCCGCAAAATCCGGATCGACGCCCGGCCAAGGCGCGGGGCGCTCCTCTTTCGAATACTCAACACCGGCAAGGAAAAACGCTGTGTCTCGTACAACCGGGCCACCCATCGAAGCACCAAGACGCATCGTTGAATAGGTTGGCGTTGCGGTTCCGAAGTTGTCGGAGGATGCCAACGCGTCTCCCGTCCAATCGGCGAACCCACGGAACTCCATTGCAGCGCCGCCGGACCGGCCATACCCGGTGAGCAACGCCCCCGCCACTTCGGACAGCTCCACGTCGCCACTCGATGTTGCGAGTTCCGCCCCGCCAAATGCACCACGCGACAACGACGACCCCCACCGGTAGTTTGTGGGCAACCCCTGGTGTGTCACCGGT
>JAZDDC010000272.1:0-16783 GCA_036679565.1 Gemmatimonadota bacterium | reverse complement strand
GTTTCAGAGTCCGGTGGTGCTTGTCGCAGCTGGAATTCAACATGCGGGCCGTGGTCCGAGTTCTCGCCGCCGGATTCGCCCACGATATCTCCATCTCGAATTTGCTGGCCGTCTCTCACCGTGATTCGCGAGAGGTACAGATACAACGTGTAGTACCCACCACCGTGACTTACCCAAACACTTGGGCCATAGGTACCGTAGTTGGCGGCCCACACCACCTGACCGCTTCTCACCACTTGGACCGGTGTACCGACGGGGGCGCGGATTCCGATCCCTTGATTTACCAGACGTGTACCGTCGGTAAACCTCTCCGTGCCAACATCGTAAATGACCTCGCCGTCCACCGGCCACTCGAGGGCACCCATATCTGTTGCCGACAGTGTCGCAACGTCGATGGTGCCCGACGCCCGCCGTGCACGTTCGAGTGCTGATATGGATGCGGCGATCCGCTCCTCATCCCGCACCAGGGTTTGCAGACGGGTTGCCGTTTGTTGCTCCGATCTCTGCATGCTTGCCAGTGTGCGACGCCGTTGACGTTCCAAGTTGGCGAACTGTTGCAATTCTACGTCGCGGGCTTGCCGCTGGTTGTCCACTTCCAACCGGATGTCGAGTAATTCACGTCGTTGGGCCCCAATTTGGTTTTGGAGCTGTCGGATGTCCCCCACGATCCGGCGGTCTTGCCTGCTGACTAGAAAGAGGTATTTGTAGCGGCTCAGCAGGTCGCCGAAACTTTCCGCCGCGAGGAGCACTTGAAAAGCCCAAAGGGTGCCGCGTTTGTATATCTCGGTGACACGCCGCGTGAGCACCACTTCCTTTTCGGTGACGGCGTCCTCGGCCAGGACGAGTTCAAACGTAATGGTGTCGAGCTGAGTTGAGAGCCCGTTGATCTGGCGATCGAGTTCACGCACCAGCCGAACGGTGGCGGTTCTCTGCTGATCCAAGTTGGTGAGTTCCGTCGTGACGTCCCGTGCCCGGCCACGCAACGTGGACAACTCGGATTGGAGGGATTCGCGTTCGTCGCGAATTTGATTTAGACGATCGCGGTTTTCTCTGATTTGCCGATCTATGTCGCGTCGTTGCGCATCCGCTGGCAACGAGACCGCGGTCATCAGGGCCACGACCGCAAATACGATGGGCTTCATACTTTGCGGAGGTGTCGTCCCACGCTAGTTGCACTAGCGATGAGTCCAAGTGCTAACCCGAACAGGACAATGAGAGCCGCTTGGCCGAAGGAAAAGAACGACACTTCGAACAGAGTACGGTTGATTGTATAAAACGCGGCGAAATTGAGTCCTACCGCAGCAAGCCCTCCCAAGGCGCCCTTGAGACCTCCTTCAACCAAGAAGGGCCGGCGCACAAATCCGTCGGTCGCTCCAACTAACCGCATGATGGAGATCTCATGGGCTCGTTGCAGCACCGACATACGAATGGTCGTGCCAATGATGATGACTGACGCGAGTGCAAACGCACCACCGATCAACAGTCCCACAATGCCAGCAACGCGGCGCAACCTGTCGAGTTTTTCCACCCAGTCCTGGCCGTAGCGGATGTCTTCGGCAAACGCGAACCCGGACAACCGTTCGGCCACGACTTGCGCCGACTCCGTGTTACGGAATCCTGGCAGCAGTTGAACTTCGAGGGATGCGGGGAGTGGGTTTGTCTCGAGTTCCGAGAATATTCCTTGGAACTCAACCAGCTCTTCGCTGGCGCGGAGTAACGCTTCTTCTTCCGTGATGTAAACGACTGATGCCACCTCGGGAAACGCCTCGATGTCTTCGATGGCGACCGTGGCAATCTCGATTGGAGTCCCGCGTGTCAGATACATCACGATCTCCACGCGTTCCTCTATGCTACGCAACGTGTTTCGAAGGTTGAGCGCAACGAGGGCGAACAACCCCACCACGAAGAGCGCGAATGCGATGGTCGTGATGGACAGAAGCGACAATGCGGGCCAACGGCGAAAAGTGAGCAACGCTTCGCGGATCGCAAGGTTCATCGGACTGTCTCCTCCAACTGTTCGTCCACGGCTGAATCGAATACGATCACGCCGTCCTGAAGTTCCACTGAGCGGTAGTGAGTTTGACGAACGAGTTCGAGGTTGTGTGTAGCCATCACCACGGCGGTGCCGTTGGCGTTGATGTCACGGAGAAGTTGAAAGATGCCACGAGTCGCTCGCTCGTCGAGATTCCCCGTGGGTTCATCGGCAAGGATGACGAAGGGATCGTTTACCAAGGCGCGCGCAATGGCGACACGCTGTTGTTCTCCACCTGAAAGTTCGTTGGGGTACTGTTGCGCCTTTTGGATTAGTCCGACCTGTGTGAGCACCCGTGTCACTTTCGGTCCGATGATCGAGCGACGAGAACCGGTAACCTCCAGGGCAAACGCAATGTTTTCTTCGGTTGTACGGTCCGTGAGTAATCTGAAGTCTTGGAAGACAATCCCGAGTCTCCGCCGCAACTTGGCGATGTCTCGATTCGACAACGTATCGGTGCGAAAACCGGAAATTCGTACCTCGCCTTGGGTGGGAAGTTGGTCGGCGTAAATCAGGCGGAGGATCGTGGATTTGCCCGCACCGGAATGACCGGTGAGAAACACGAATTCGGCCTTACGGACGTGTAAGGTGACATCACGGAGGGCAAGGTTTTTTCCGTAGGCCCTGAAAACCTTCTGGAACCGAATCATGCCAGGGATATCACCTGATCGTCGGCAGCCAAGCCGAGTCGCCTTTCGACGACCTCGTCGAGCGTCTTGCGTGCGTTGTCCTGCGGGATGGACAACCGAACCGCAACCTCGCGCACACCGATGGTTCTGGTTCGCTCCAACACCTGCACGGTTTCCCGGACCGTGTCGGAGGCGGGGCCCAACACACGTACCGTACCACAACGCTGCTGGGCTACGACGGCAATGTCGTAACGCTCGAGCACGGCTTCGATGGCCTCGCTGTGAATTTCGGCCACGCCACGGAGAACGAAATACCGGGCGTTGCCGTGCGATAACAAGAGCTTGCCCACGATCTCATCTGCGCAGGAAAAGTCGAGGCACCGGACTCCGGAGAAATCGATAATGATGACTTGGCGATCGTCGATGACGGCGAGGTGTTCTTCCACACCAGAACGGACGGCCTTGCCAGTTGGCCGAGTCACCAGGTCAGCGTATCCCGTCGAGACGGTTTGCTGGAGAATAGTTGTCAAATCGATGGACTGCGTCGGGCGCACGTTTACGTGGTCTCCTCGTTTTCATGGTTGGTCGTACCGGGTATGATGATCAATACCTGTGTTCCCGGGAACGGCGCTATTCCGTTCTCAATTGGCTCCGATTCGTCCCACGACGGCACGATTGACAGGCGGGCTGATCCGCTCCGCACCGAGAGCTTTCCGTCCCATCGTTCCACGTATCTCCTCATGCCGGCCAACCCCTGGCCCCTGCCCGGATCCGAAAACCGGCTGATTCCTTGAAACACAGCGGCCTCCAGCGCCGCAGCGTCGCCCCAGCGATCTCCCCACCGGTCCGCTTGAGCCGCCGCGAGGGACTCGCGAAACCCGATCCCCGCGTCCGCCACCGCAATCATCACGACTTTCCGTCCCAGGCGGCGTTTCCAGTTGTATGATTGGGCGGCTACCCAACCCGTCGTCCCGGCGTGCTCTACAATATTTTGACACCCTTCCGAAAGCGCCATAGTAAACCCTAGTGTCGCTTGGATCTCCAGACCCACTTCGGCCAAGATCTTTGCCGACCGCTCTTGGACATGCTCGACCACTTTGTGGACATCCGCCGATTCGCGCACCGGCGTCACATCGAGCAACGCGCCGGTGGAGCCGCGGCGTACCGAACCGGGCGCCTTTCCATGAAGCTCGTAAAATTGGTCGGCATAATCGAAAAACCCGCTACGCGCCCAGTAATGCGACACCTCACGGTCGGTGGGCAACGTAAGTTGTGGCTTGGGCTGGTTGTGTTCGTGGAGCCACTGCCCCGCGGTGATCAGTGATAGCAATCCAAAAGGGGAGGCCCAGTGCGATGCGTGCGCATCGACGAGCAACCGCTCATCGTCAGGGACGCCAAACGATTGAGCGAATTGATCGAATGACCGATCGTCGAATTGTGTTGGTACCTCGACAACACGCGTCATCGGGGCGCGATTTCGCCGCGGAGATGAAAATGGAGGTTTGTGGCGCCGTTGTGTGCGAGATTGCGCGCCGCCAAACCGTTTGCTCGGCGGATGCCCGACTCGAGTCCATTACCGGCCAAAAGCTCGGCGACCAACGTGCCGCCAAATACGTCACCGCATCCGGTGGGATCACCCTGGACGGCCTCTCCCATGGCCTCTATGCGTGCACTCTGGATGGGGCCTTGAATTCGCGGGTCTCGTTTCACGTCAGTAAAGTTGAATGGATTTGATGTAAAGTACACAGCTCCTCGTTCGCCCAAGGTGACGACAAACAATCGCACGCCGATAGTCAATGCGTGTGCGGCCACACCCATGGGCTCCGGCCCGAGTAAGGTAATTTCGTCTTCGTTCACTTGCACGACGTCAAAACAGGAAAGCCACGTGGCCCCGTCGGTTAGTGGCTTGGGCACCCTGGTGCCGTCAGGTGCGACACCCAATAGCAGACTGTGAAGGTCCACGTAAATCGGACCGGCAAAGCCGTGTCGTAAATGCCGTGCTGTGTCGAGATTGACCTCGAAACCCGAGATGAAGTTGATATAGATGGCGTCGAGGTCCCGGACCATCGGACCGAGTTCCTCCCACGACCAGCCAGGGACACCACCGGTGAGTTGCTCCGAGCGCCGTGTCGCTGATTCGTATCGTAGCGTGACGCGATTGTTTGCTTCGGGCACTTCGACAAAACGGTCGGCCGCCAGACGGCGTGTGAGGCTTCTGAGGAACATGTTTGCACGGTCTGCCAAATTCCGTCCGACTTTGATCAGCGGTACGATTTCCCACCCGGGAGGAAGCGACGCCTCCAACGCGGCAAGTGCGTACGCAATGCCGCCCCACTCCTCGACCGGTTCACTGTGGGCGTCACGTCCGTAGATCGTGTCCCATACCATTGTGCCCATGACACCGAGTCGTTTCAACCGGTCAATCCACGGTTCCGAAAGACCGCTGCCGCACCATATACACCAGCCGTTCCCGGTAGTATGCCGGGGACGATGCGACATGCGTCCGCGGCCTGGCGGAAGGCGCGCCGTTTGACTTCCTGTTGCAACGGTTGAAAAAATTCCGGCCCCGCCTCGGTGACACCCCCACAAAGGACCACCATTTCGGGGTTAAAGATATTAACAAGATTGGCCACGCCCGCGCCGAGGAAGCGTGCCGTATCGTACACGAGCTGCTTCGCGAACGAATCGCCGTCTTTGGCAGCCTGATAGATAATCTGTGCGGTGATTTGGTCCTGTTGCTCGACGTAACGAGGGATTGAGGTTGTGACACCCGCCTCGATTTCCTCCACGGCCCTGCGGGCTATGGCTTGTCCGGAAGCGTAGGCCTCCAAACATCCGTAATTCCCACAGGCGCAGCGGCGGCCTGTCGAATCAATGGTGGTGTGTCCAAACTCGCCGGCCACATCGGACGCGCCGTGGAAGATCTCGCCATCCAGCACGATGCCACCGCCAACACCGGTGCCCACGGTGAATCCCACGAGAATCGACGTGCCGCGCGCCGCGCCGCGCCACCATTCACCGAGTATTGCACAGCTTGCGTCGTTTTCGAGGGTCGCCGGCAAATCGAATGCTTCGGTTATGTAATCGCGCAGGGGCATGTCTCTCCAGCCAAGGTTGGGTGACTCGACCACAACCCCCCGTGCCGTGTCAATTGGGCCGGGGCAGCCGATACCGATACCCATAACTTCCATGTCGGAATAGGTTTCTCCGGCCTTTTGCAGCGATTCCTTTATCATAGCGTTCGTACGCACGACGACACCCTCGGGCCCTTCCGCTACGGGTGTGGGACGGTGTCCGATTCCGGCGATGGCGCTGCCGTCCTCAGCCACCGTTCCGACGACGGTGTTTGTGCCACCAATGTCCACACCTACTATGACGCGCATTCCCGGCTTGCCTCCTCTTGTAAGGCATTATGAACCATGTTCGCCACGGTTTCCACCTCGAGATCGACCATGCAGCGATGGTGTTGGAGTGGACAGCGCGCCCCACCGTGGGTGGAACACGGCCGGCATGCCAGATTGTGAACACCGGCGACCAAATCTTTGGGGCCACGGGGCCCAAATCCCAAGGAGGGATCAGTTGGTCCAAAGATCGCCACCACGGGTGTTTCCACCGCGCCTGCGAGGTGGAGCGCGACCGAGTCGTTGCAGACGACCAGACGAGCGTTTGCCAAGACGGCAGCTGATTCTCTGATCGAGAGACGACCGGTGAGATTTGCTATCCCGTTCTTGCCCGTGACAATGTCTGTTCCCGTTTTCTTGTCTTCAGGACCACCGACCAGCACCACATTGTGGTCGTGCGAGAGTCTTTCGGCCAGACCTCTATAGTAGGGCCATCGTTTGGTTGCCCAGCGAGAACCGGGTGCCAGAACGATGTAGTCCCTTGCGACGCCAGCCTCCTGCAAGGCTTGAGTTGCTCCGCGGCGATCCATCTCCGTCATCACGATGCGTGGATGGGGTGTGGCGAGGTCTTCTCCGGCCAGGGCATGCAGTCGTTCGGCTTCATGTATTGCCGTGAGTTTTGGCGCCCGCCGCTCCGTGTACAACCAAGACACCGGCAAACCAGGAAACCCAATCCTGTTCGGGATACCGGCAAGACGCGCAACTATCGCACTACGTATCGATTGATGCGGAATGAAAACATGATCCGGCGCATGATGCTTGAGGGCTTTTGCGATGTGAAGAATTCCGCTAATGCCGCGATGTGTTCGCCGTTTGTCATATGGAATAACACTGCTGACCGTTGGCAGTGTCTCCAGGAGCGGAGCGTTTTCCGGTGTTGTGACGACGTGGACCGGCCCATACTTCTGAGCGAGTGTCTCGATGAGTGGGGTGGTGAGGACCACATCACCTAGATACGCCGTTTGGATAACGGCTGCGGTGCTCAAGAATCAACTTTGAGTACTGCTAAGAATGCTTCCTGTGGGATTTCTACAGTGCCCACTTGCTTCATGCGACGTTTGCCTTCTTTCTGTTTTTCGAGAAGCTTACGCTTCCGCGTAATATCGCCGCCGTAACACTTTGCCGTGACGTTCTTTCTCAATGCTTTGACAGTTTGCCGCGCGATAACCTTCTGTCCGATGGTCGCTTGCAATACGACCTCAAACAACTGCCGGGGTATCAGTTCCTTGAGTTTTTCGGCAAGACGGCGTCCCCACTCGTATGCCTTGTCAGTATGGATGATCACACTGAACGCATCGACGGGATCCCCATTTATTAACATGTCCAATTTTACCAACTGGCTCGGCCGGTAGTCCGCCACCTCATAGTCCATGCTCGCGTAGCCGCGGGAGATTGTCTTCAGACGATCATAGAAATCGATGATGATCTCCGCGAGTGGTATCTCCCATTCGAACTGGACACGCTCTGTGTCGAGGTACTCCATCCCGTTGTAAATGCCGCGGCGGTCTTGGCCCAATTTCATGATGGCGCCGATATATTCGGACGGGGCTGTGATGCGTGCCTTGACGTACGGCTCCTCAACACGGCTCACGCTGGAACCGGTTGGCATTTTCGTCGGGTTCTCAACGATTTGGGTTGACTCGTCCGTCATGTACACGTGGTACTCGACACTCGGTACGGTAGCGATGATGTCGAGGTTGAATTCTCGCTCCAAACGTTCGCGGACGATTTCCATGTGCAGTAACCCGAGAAACCCGCAACGAAATCCGAATCCCAACGCGACGGAAGTCTCTGGTTCGTAATGCAACGATGCGTCGTTGAGTCGCAATTTCTCCAGTGCATCGCGAAGTTCTTCGTATTGATTCGAGTCGGTCGGATACAATCCGGCGAATACCATCGATCGGATATCCTGGTATCCGGTCAACATCTCGTCGGTTGCGTTGGCTGGATCGAGTACGGTGTCGCCAACACGTGTCTCTTGAACCCCGCGCACGTTGGCAACCACGTAACCTACTTCACCGGCCTCGAGCGCATCGGTCTCCTGTTGTCCAAGCCGGTGATAGCCAACCGTTGCGACCTCGTAATGATCGTCCGGGTGTGAACCGAAAGCGATTGACATACCCCGTGTGATTCTGCCGTCCACGACACGCACGGTGGGGATCGCACCGCGGTACCGATCGTAGTACGAATCGAAAATCAACGCACGCAATGGCGCGTCTGGGTTGCCGGTCGGTGCAGGGACACGTCTGACGATCTCGTCCAACAGTTCGGGTACGCCGGTTCCCTCCTTTGCCGAGACGGCCAGAATAGATTCAACAGACTCACCGATGAGGTCGTGAATCTCCTGTGCCCGTTTTTCTGGCTCCGCGGCCGGAAGGTCGATCTTGTTCAGTACAGGAATAATTTCGAGACCGGCGTCCATGGCAAGAAACAAGTTGCTGATTGTTTGCGCCTGAATACCCTGTGTGGCATCGACGATCAACAACGCGCCTTCACATGCGGCAAGCGATCGGGACACTTCATACGTGAAGTCTACGTGCCCCGGTGTATCGATGAGATTGAGTTGGTAGGTGTTGCCGTCCCGCGCGTCATGGGTCATACGCACGGCGTTCAATTTGATCGTGATACCGCGCTCACGTTCCAGGTCCATGGTGTCTAAGACCTGATTGCGCATCTGACGTGCCTCCAACGCACCGGTGGCCTCAATGAGACGATCGGCGAGTGTGGATTTGCCGTGGTCGATATGTGCAACGATGCAAAAGTTGCGAATTAACCCATGGTTCATGTGGAGAAGGGATTGTCGATTGAAGGAATTCTCACATTCAATCGGAAATCGCTAGTCGGTAGTCTGCGACCGTTAATCATTTATTCCCTGAACGATGCGTTTGTAGCTTTCCGGATTCCATTCCGGACGCGCCGTCGTATTCGCAATCTCAAGCCCCAAGTAGAACATTAACTTGACGATCCTCGACTCCTTCTCTGCATCGATACTGTCCACCTCGTCGCTCGGCCGATGATAATCAGCGTGTACCCCGTTGAAGAAAAACAAAATCGGGATCCCACGTCGAGCGAAATTAAAATGGTCTGAGCGGAAGTAAAAATTCTCTTCCGGCCAGAGATCGTCGATGGCGGTCATGTTGAGTTCGGGATGCGCGGCGTTCACGCGGTCCATGGTGGCGCCGAGGTCCGAATGCTCCTTGCCAATCACCACGATCGTGTCCGGCCAATTGCGGCCAATCATGTCGGCGTTGAGGTTCGCCACGATGGTCTCGCCGGGGACCGGAGGATTTGCGGCAAAGTAGGCGCTCCCCCACAGTCCTTTCTCCTCACCACTTACCGCGAGAAAAATTATCGATCGACGTGGTCTTGTCGTGAGCATCGAGAAAGCCTCGGCCGCCTCCATGATCCCCGCGGTGCCCGACGCGTCGTCGTCGGCACCGTTACAGATTTGATCCGCGGCGTTGGGCTGACAAACTCCGACATGATCCATGTGCGCGCTATATACGATGTATTCGTCTTTCAGCTGGGGATCACTGCCTTCCAAGATCCCAACTGTGTTGGGCGCACTCGCCGCTTCGAGAATACGGAACGTGGTAATGACCGTAGCTCTCACGTTCAAGGCTCGGCTGGAAAACGGTCGTTCGCGCGAACGGCGGGCATCGATATTGTGGTCTCGTAGAAAGGAACCAGCGGTGCGGTCCAGGACCTCGAGCACTGGCGGGGCGAGGTTCCCCACGGCCGTCCCGGTTCGTGTTTCCGTCCGTGAAGTGCGAGAAAGCGTTTGTTGCCAGCTCGGAAGAGTCCGGTCCGTTACGAGTATGACCGCGGCAGGATTGGCGGCTTGCAATCCACCCAGCGCGCGATTCACAAGCCCGAAGTCCGGATCGCCGGATGCGGTCCGAGGAATGATCCATAACACGACGCGCCCGTTCACATCCGCGGTGGAAATCTCATCGGCATTCTGCGATCGACCCGACAACACAACCACGTCACCGGTGACACCATCGCTGGATGTTTCCCCTGAGAACCGTGCGACTTCGGTCCCCAACTCCCAGGTTCGGCCATTGGGCAGCTGTACGCCGGACACGGCGGTGTTGAGTCGGCGTGTGATCACCGAGTAGCGCTGGACGTAGGAATCTCCGTCCCCGGCCGGTGTCAGGCCGAGGGCGCGAAATTCTTCCCCGATCCACGCCGCAACCTCATCCAATTCCGGGCTCGGCGTGTCGCGACCCTTCATCGAATCGTGTGCCATGACACCGATTCGTCGGATGATATCCTCGGGCGTGATCGACAAGACGGCCTCGTCCACGTCAGACCCGAGACGAAGGCTTGATTCCTGTGCTGGGCAGACCGTCGGTACCGTCAGTACGGCGGTCACTGCAAGTATGGTCAGGCGCATCAGACGTGGCTCCGGTTTCGTTTCCCGTTGAATCGAGTTCGGAAGATACTGGGGACCCCCTACCCTTTGGAATTGGAGCAATCGACCGGCCTCAGCTACATTCCGCCTCCCATGGACTCGAATCGTCTCGATTTACTCGATCCCTACGAAGTCGCGCAGCTGGGCGGTCTCGAGGTCACCGCGGCTGGCGTCGTTGAGGGGTACCTCGCTGGGATCCACCGATCCCCGAATCGCGGGTTCTCCGTGGAGTTCGCCGAGCACCGGCCGTATCAGATCGGCGACGAGTTGCGATATGTCGATTGGCGCATGTTAGCGCGGTCAGACCGTCTCTTCATCAAGCAATACGAAGAGGAGACCAATCTCCGCTCGATGCTATTGCTCGACGCGAGTGCCTCGATGAACTGGTCCGGAGCGGAGGGTCGGATTACGAAGTTGGAATACGGAAAACGATTGATTGCCGCCCTTTGCCTGATTCTGTTGGGTCAGCGTGATGCCACCGGCTTTATCGGGTTCGATGACGAGGTCCGCAGCCTGGTGCCCGCACGGTCGCGACAACGGCACTGGTGGACGGTGGCTCGCAGTATTGCTGGGCTCGACGTTGGCCACGGGACCGCGGCAGAACCGGCCCTGCGCAGAGTAACCGATCTGCTCAGACGCCGTGGTTTAGTCGTACTCGTGTCCGACCTTTTGCTTGATCGCGAACTTACCTTGCTGACCCTTCAGTTTCTTCGCCACCGCGGACATCAGGTCATTGTCGTCCACCTCATGGATCCCGGTGAGATGCATTTGGACGGTCCGCCGGAGGCCCGTTTTAAAGACCCGGAGTCGGGGGAGACGATCGTCGCGCGGCCGCGGGAACTGCGAAAGGCATATGCCGAGACGGTCGAGGGTGTTGTGTCAGCATGGCGGATGCAATGTCAACGCGGTGGTATTTCCTATCACCACGTGACCACCGATACGCCGTTTGGCTTGGTGTTGCGTCGTGTGACTGCTCGCAGGGCGCGACTCGGGTGATCTCTCCGCCACTGATCACATTTCCGTCCGTCCGATATCTTACTGAAACGGAACGCAAACACAGCCGCCGGCTGCGATTGAGACATCTGCTACTTCTTTTGTTACGAACCGCGCTGATTGTCCTCATTGCTTTTGCAGCGAGTCGACCGGTAGCCCGTCTTCCGTTCGGAGATTCGCACGAACCTTCTGACATTGTTGTCGTGCTAGACAATTCGTTGTCGTCCGGGGCAGTGGTGGACGGGCGAAGGGTGTTGGATGAGCTGATCGAGCGAGTGCATCATGTCCTGGACCGCACGTCGAGTGGAGACCGCCTGTGGCTCATGCTTGCCGACGGTGTCCCACATCGGTTGTCCGTACCCGAAGCCCGCGCAGTGGTTGATACCATTACGGCGTGGCCCATTCGGTTGGATCTTTCAGAGGCAACGAGGATTGCTTCGCAAGTCATGCAGGACCGGCCCACCGCGTTCGCTCGTGAAGTGCTCGTGATCAGTGACCTGCAAGCATCCGCTTTCGGAACCGCTGAGTCACTCGATAACACACGTGTGCTGCTTTGGGGGGATGCACCCCACCTCGAAGTGAATCGCAGCATCGATTCGGCGTGGAGTGATCCTACGATCTGGTCACCTGAGGGTCGGGTCATTGGCGTGATTGGTGGTTCAACCACCGCACCAGCCACGGTCTCTTTGACAAGCGACGCACGAGCCTTAGGTCGCGGATTTGGCGGTGCGGGTGACCGCGTGGTGTTGCCGGGATCGGCCCAACCCGGATGGCATGTGGCGGTTTTGGACTTAGACCCTGACGAACTACGGGCCGACGATCGGCGGTTTCTCGCTTTGCTTGCGACACCGGCTGCCAACGTGAACCTCGGAAGTGGTGCCGGTGTGTTTGTGGGCGAGGTTGTGGCGGCGTTGCGAACGGCTGGCCGGGTGGGGAACGGTCCCATCGTGACAATTGGCGACACACCCGGGCGGGGCACCACCGTTGTTATGCCCCCGGCAGACCAGGCCATGGTCGGTACAATCAATCGAGAACTCGCGGGTCACGGTGTGACGTGGCAGTTCGGCGATGTTCACCATGGTGAATGGCGAGTCGTGGGTGATTCGGTGGTTGCCAATGATGTTACGGTAACTCGTCGTCGCCAACTTAGGGGAAGTGGTGGAACGGTGTTGCTATCGGTGGGCAACGAGCCGTGGGCAGTCAAAGAGCGCGACGTAGTCATCTTAGCGAGTCGTCTGGAACCGGGGTGGACCACATTACCACTTACAGCCGGTTTTGCACCGTTTGTTGATTGGTTAATAAACCGTGTAGCGGCACGTCAGGTCACGGTGATTTCAGCCGCTCCTGGCGCGTCCGTCCAACTGCCCGGTGGCGTGGAAACGGTTCTTGGAGCCGACGGAGTCGAGATGACCACGGGCGACGGCCGGATCGTCGCTCCACAACGCTCGGGCGTGTACTTCTTGCGCGCGGCATCAGGTGACACGGTCGGTGCGTTGCAGGTCAATCCCGATCCCCGGGAGTCACGGCTCGACATCATCGATGCAAGGGATGTTACCGTCGCCATTGGCGAAGGTGCGGAAGTGCTAGATTCGAATGCCATTGATCGCGAGTTATTTTCGGGGGCGCAGCGAGCCGATCTCACCGGTGCTTTAGTATTGGTGGCAATCGCCGTCGCCCTGGTAGAACTATTTGTTGCAACCGTCGGTGGAGGTCGCAGTACAGAAGGTTAGATGCTTCCGAATCTCCTAAGCGCTTTTCGCGACGTCCCACGATACCGGTCGTTGAGTGCCGGTCTCCCTAAGCAACGCGATGCCCTCAATCTGGGGGGATTGCCGGGGAGTAGTGCGTCCGTGATGGTTGCCGCCCTCGCGGAGGACCATCCTCAACGAACATTCCTCATTGCCACACAGACACCGGCGGACGCCGAGCGCTGGTTGTCAGATTTGACAGTGCTGGTGGGCGATCGCGTGCGGTTGTACCCACAACGTGAGGCGCTCGGTGAAGAAGAGCCTCACTTTGAAATCGCGGGCGAACGTGTCGAAACGATAGCAGCGCTTTTGAAGGGCGCGGTTTCTATCCTCATTACCACCATACGAGCGACGGCCGAGCGAACGGCGTTGGCACGTTCGGTAACAGATCACCGACTCATCGTGAATATCGGTGACGTCATCAAACCCATCGATTTCACCGCGAAACTCGAGACCATAGGGTACGAAATCAATCCCAGCGTGCTCGACGTTGCGCAGTTTGCCGTGCGTGGCGGCATTGTCGATGTGTACGGCTTTGGCATGGCGAACCCGATGCGCATCGAGTGGTGGGGTGATGAAATTGCGTCGATCCGCGCATTCGATCTCGATACCCAACGGTCGGAGGTGGAACAGGATTCTATAACGGTATTGCCCATCTCTGCAGTTCGCGAGCCGCTACCAGCACCGGAGGATGACGACCGCGAAAATTTAACGCGGCGGTCCCTTTTGACTTTGATCCCGCCCGACACGGTGGTCGTTGTTGAGAGTGGTATCGGCGTTGACGAAGTCACACATCTGTGGAACGAAGTCGAACATCATCTGGAATTGGCACGCCGGCGCGGGGAACTTACACCGACACGTGATGTGCTCTTTTCCTCGCCGACCGCGTGGGAAGAAGAGTTTGTGCAGTTTGGTCGCTTGATGCTCGACGCGCCGTCTCGGGACATCGATTTTTATCTCACCGAGCCGGACCGTGTCAATCGTGACATTCGTAAGTTAGTAGCGATGGTGACGGCGGGACCCACACTCATTCTTTGTGACAACGATGGACAGCTCGAACGATTGGAAGAGTTGCTGAGTGAGATGGGTGGCCGGCGTGGTTTGCCCACCGGGGTGACGTTAGCCATTGGCGCGTTACACGGCGGGTTCTTGATTCCCGGTTTATCCGTCCTTACCGATCACGAAATCTTCCGGCGAGCGCGCCGGTTGCGGCGCCCCCGTAAATACCGGCAGGCGATGACCGCGGCCGCGGGTTCTCTCACACCGGGCGACTATGTGGTGCATCTCGAGCACGGTATTGGCATCTATCGTGGCATCGAGACGCTGACCACCGAAGGTGGCACGTACGAGGTGGCCAGTCTTGAGTACGAAGGTGGGACGCGGCTCAATGTCCCGCTTTACAAACTGGACCAGGTGGAGCGATTTCGGTCCGCCATCGACACACAGGATGCACCACCAAGATTGGATCGTGTTGGTGGGACGCGTTGGCGCCGGCAACGTGACAAAACACGATCGGCCATCCAAAAAATGGCGGCGGATCTGTTGGACCTCTACGCCAGACGTTCCATTGCCAAGGGCTTTGCCTTTCCTCCGGACACACGTTGGCAGGCCGAGTTGGAGTCTGCGTTTCTCTACGAGGATACCCCGGACCAACGCACCGCGACGGACGCGGTGAAACGAGACATGGAGAACGGGGAACCGATGGACCGTTTGATCGTCGGTGACGTTGGCTATGGCAAAACAGAGATTGCTGTGCGTGCGGCGTTCAAAGCGGCGGTTGCCGGGAAACAAGTAGCGGTTCTCGTTCCCACCACCATTCTGGCTGAGCAACACGGCAGGACCTTCGGCGACAGATTGGCCGACTTCCCTGTCAACGTCGAGGTCTTGTCGCGTTTTCGTTCACTCGCTGAACAACGCGAAATCCTGGGGCGTCTCAAAGAAGGTAAGGTGGACATCATCATCGGCACGCATCGATTGTTGTCAAAAGATGCAGAGTTCAAAGACCTTGGCCTCCTCGTGGTGGATGAAGAACAACGATTTGGTGTGCGACACAAGGAACGGCTGAAAGAAATGCGTTTGTTCGTTGATGTGTTGACCCTCACCGCGACGCCCATTCCACGGACATTACACCTCGCGCTCTCCGGACTGCGGGACATGTCGCTCATTCAAACACCGCCACGTGATCGATCGCCGGTCTTGACCTTTGTGGAGCTATGGGACGACGGACTGTTGGAAGAGGTGATTGCCCGTGAGTTGGATCGGGGTGGGCAAGTGTTCTTTGTTCACAACCGGATTGAGACGATCGAGACGATCGCCGAGCGCGTACGATCGGTGGCGCCCCGCGCCAAAGTGGCTGTTGGCCACGGTCGCGTGCCGGAACGGAAACTCGACGAAACGATGCGTGCGTTTGGTGCAGGTGACATAGACATCCTGGTATCTACAATGATCGTCGAGTCCGGGCTGGACGTGACCAATGCGAATACGATGATCGTCCATCACGCCCACAACTACGGATTGGCGCAGCTTTACCAATTGCGGGGCCGTGTTGGTCGTGGGCACCGCCGCGCGTTCTGTCACTTGCTGGTACCTGACAACATTGACCCGGATGCCGAAGAACGCTTGAAATTGTTGGAGCATCACACCGAACTCGGATCGGGTTACCGCCTGGCTCTGAGGGACCTCGAGAACCGTGGCGCGGGTAGTCTTCTTGGAGTGCAGCAGTCTGGGCATACCCAGGCGGTGGGTTTCGATCTTTATCAACGATGGTTGGCGGAGACGGTAAAAGCTCTCAGAGGCGAGGGTGTGTCAGAGGATACCGCGCCACCCGAGGTTGTACTGGATGGGCCCTCGCATTTACCGGATGTGTTTGTCTCCGACGAAGATGCGAAACTCGCCATTTATCGACGATTATCTCAGATCGATACACTGGGTGAGATCGTTGAGTTGCGGGCGGAATTGCGTGATCGTTTCGGGGAGCTTCCTCCTGAGGCCGATCGACTCCTGATTGTTTTTGAGTTGCGTGTGCTGGGAGCCAAGTTGGGGTTGAGGACGATCATCGTCAGCGGCAATGAGGCGCGGATCCGGTTCCGCGAAGGGACGGCGCCCAGCATGTCGGGACTCAACGCCGCGTTGGACGAGGTACAGTTCGCTGCAGAGGTGCGGCAAATCGTACCATTGTCACTGCGCTTACGTCGTTTGGGCGGGCTCGAGGTTGGTCCCGGTCTCGTCCGTGCGCTCGGCGCCGCGCTTGATCGACGCAGTACTACGAAGGCATCTGCTTAGTACCGAATGGTGCGAGCAGGAAAAGGTCGCTTGGTGGGGCTTGGAAGACGCTACCGATGGTATGAGATTACATGGCTGGACGGGATTGCCGTCCCAGCGGGCTGTATCAACGATTGACGAAGCGAGAAAACGTTATGTCGTACCGAGTTATCGCCGGTTTGGTGTTCGCGGGTAGCCTCACGCAACCCGCTTCGGCGCAAAACTACCAACCGATCGATCGAATCGCGGCGGTGGTTGGCGATGTCGCCATTCCCCAGTCGAAGATCGAAGAAAATCTTTTG